>NZ_JABERM010000009.1:0-173060 GCF_013004295.1 Acinetobacter sp. ANC 5414 | reverse complement strand
CGTTTGTTCAGTGTCTATAAAAGTGTCTAAGGCCATAAACATAATGTCCATTTAATAAATAATGGACACTATCGGGATATTGAGAAAATAAGAAAAGTGGGGTTCAGCGGATGCTTACCTCAGGCTTGCAAAAATAGAGTGAATATCCTATTAATGTTTTGTGCTTATTTAGTTCATTTTTCAGATTGAATAAACAATGTAATCTTAAAGTTTTCCAAGCCTAGAGCGACCTTTCTCTGGGCTTTTTTTATTGATTTATTTAAGTTGAACTTGATCGTGAATTGAAAAAGAGAGTGACTCTCTAATCCTTCGTTCGCTTCCCCAATCGCGTTTTATAACAAAGAATTAGAAAGTCAGATTGTAGTTCCAAGTTTTATTCTTATATTGCAGTTGTTGTTTATTGTTATTCTGTAGACTGATTAAATCGTTTAATCCACACATGATCTATCACTGAAAATAGGTATTTTCTCACTTAATGGTGAAAAATATGAGAACGGTTACCATTTTCTTGGTTTTTTGAAAATTTAGCGGTAACAATCAATTTGTATTTGCTTGAGATGAGCTGAATTTGGGTATCGTTGGGCCTATAATAAGACAGTTCTATTTTTGGCAGCTTTTTATGCGCGGTTTATATTTAATTACTAATGATGATCCTTTAGAGCTTTTATTGGCGAAGTTAGAAGGTGCAATGGCCAATGGCGGCATTGCGGTCTTGCAATACCGTCGTAAAAAAATCGCCAAAGAGGATCAAATTTACGAAATCGAGTATATGAAAGCCATGTGTGCTGAATACCGTGTGCCTTTTGTCATTAACGATGATCTTGAAATGGCGGTCAAATACGGGGTAGGTGTGCATTTGGGGCAGGATGATGGCTCTATTGTCGATGCTGTTGCGCGTTTGCCTCAAGGTGTGTTGATTGGTCGTAGCTGTAATAACTCACTTGAGCTGGCTGAACAGGCGATTGCTGAGGGCGCAAATTACGTGGCATTTGGTGCAGTTTATGCGACTGAGAGTAAGCCTGAAGCCGGAAATATTGGTTTGGAAACATTGAAGCAAGCCAAAACACAATTGAATGTGCCTATTTGTGCCATTGGTGGTTTAACCGTGGAAAATTCAAAGATCGTGGTTGAATCTGGTGCAGATTATTGCGCAGTGATTAGTGATATATTAGGTCGTCCAATGAATGCCATTCCTGAGCGTCTTGATGAATGGTCTGCGCTTTTTCAAGACAACCGTTAATAAAATAGATTTAGATTGATTTAATTTTGAGTTGAGTAAATTCATGAGCCTATCTCCAAAGCAAGAACAATTGTTTAAACAAGCCAGCAAACATATTCCGGGTGGGGTGAATTCACCAGTACGTGCGTTTAATGGGGTGGGTGGTACGCCTGTATTTATTGAAAAAGCCAAAGGCGCTTATTTATACGATGTCGATGGCAAACGCTATGTCGATTACGTGGGTTCATGGGGGCCGATGATTTTAGGCCATGCACATCCGGCAATTATTCAGGCGGTTCAAGAGGCTGCTGTTGATGGTTTAAGCTTTGGCGCGCCAACCGTTCATGAAACGACTTTGGCGGACATTATCTGTGAAATTATGCCATCCATTGAATTGGTTCGTATGACCAACTCAGGTACGGAAGCAACCATGACCGCTATTCGTTTAGCGCGTGGTTACACTGGTCGTGACAAGATTGTAAAATTTGAAGGCTGCTACCACGGTCACTCAGATTCACTTTTGGTCAAAGCAGGTTCAGGTATGTTGACCAGTGGTGAAGGTGAAGCGACTTCTGCGGGCGTGCCGGCTGATTTTGCTAAACACACTTTAACGCTGCCGTATAACGATATTGCTACCCTGAAAGAATGCTTTGCGAAATTTGGTCATGAAATTGCCGGTGTAATTGTTGAACCGGTTGCAGGCAACATGAACCTGGTGAAACCAATTGAGGGTTTCCTGCAAGCGATCCGTGATGTCTGTGACGAACATGGTTCTGTGTTTATTATTGATGAAGTCATGACCGGTTTCCGTGTTGGTCTTGGTGGCGCGCAAGCACATTATGGCGTAACTCCTGATTTAACCACTTTGGGTAAAATCATCGGTGCAGGTCTGCCTGTGGGGGCTTTTGGTGGTAAACGTGAAGTGATGGAATGCATCGCGCCACTGGGTAAAGTTTATCAAGCAGGTACATTGTCAGGTAATCCATTGGCAATGCGTGCCGGTATTGAAATGTTTAAGCATTTACGTGCCGAAGGTTTTTATGAAAAATTAACCGCACAATTAGAAAAATTGCTTGCCGGTTTACAAACCGCTGCGGATGAAGCAGGTATACCATTCAAGACTCAACAAGTGGGTGGTATGTTTGGTTTGTACTTCACAGATCAGGAAGACATTACCAGTTTCGATTCAATGTTGAAATGTGATGTTGATGCTTTCCGTAAATTCTTCCATGGCATGTTAGACCGTGGTGTGAACCTTGCACCATCCGCATTTGAAGCAGGATTTATTTCAGCTGCGCATTCTGATGAAGATATTGCCTACACGATTCAAGCTGCTAAAGAAACCTTTGCAGAAATGAAAGCTTAATATTTCTAATTTATATCAGACCAAGCCCGAATTCGTTCGGGCTTTTTTATACAGTTTTTGAAAATGGAAAAGACAGATGCAAACCAAACATTATTTGACGCTTAGTGATGCCGAGTTTTTATTAGATCAAGCTCATCAATATGCTGTTCAGAACAGTTTTAATGTCAGTATCGCCGTCGTAGATGAAACCGGAATTTTGTTAGCCATGAAGCGTATGGATGGCGCAGCGCCCATGACTGCTAATTTAGCAATTGAAAAAGCCAAATGTTCTGCCATGAGCCGCCGTCCATCCAAGTTATTTGAAGATATTATCAAAGGCGGTCAAATGGGCTTCCTGACCATGGAATCATTTTCAGGAATGCTGGAAGGTGGTGAGCCGATTCTGTATCAAGGGCAATTGGTGGGTGCCATGGGCGTATCAGGTGTGAAGTCATTTGAAGATGCGGAGATTGCGCAACATGGGATTCAGACTTTTTTAGCTCAAGTTGAAAACTAATGTTTTATCCATTACCCAAAAAAATCCAACTCGCTCCATCTCAAGCCAAATGGCAGCTGTCCTCAACACAATCTGTTTTGATACTGGTAGGACTGCAAAACCCAAGGATGATGGCAGGCATACAAGACAGCGACCTCATGACCCATCTGATCCAGATCAGCAATAAAGCTAAAGCACTCGATATTCCAATTGTTGATTTGTACGGTGATGATTTGATGCAGGGAATGCAGCAACTCGGTGAATATGCTTCATCGCATCCACAACTGATTTTTGCCGGGCAGGTCACGCCGATGCTGAAACAGATTTTGCCGCATTTGCAAAGTGTTACCGAGCAAATCTGTGTAGTGGACGATGCGATTTTATTGTCGAATCAAGATCAGCATATTCAATGGATTGAAAATATCTCGGCACAAGGTGTGCATCACATGAATAGCTATAGTTTGGCTCGGTTATGGGATTTAAGTGCGCCGTCAGAATATGTATTGTCTACCAAAGGCATTATGTTAGCGGTCTCAGAACAACTAAACATGGATGCACTTGAAATTGATCCTTATGTTGATTTGAAACAATACGGTCTGGATTCTGTATCAATTGTCACTTTGGTCGGTGTTTGGCGCGCGCATGGTGCAAATGTGCGATATGAAGATGTTTTACAGCATGCTTCTTTGCATGATCTGGTAGGTTTTATATCGCAATCAGCACGGTCATAAGGCGCGATTGAAATTTTTTTGCTTAAAATCGGAAAAACCGTCGTCAATTCGAGCTTTGTGCATTGTAATTCTGTGCCAAGCTTTCTATTATTGCCGGCTCGTTTTCGCGATCAGCCTGGGATTGAACATTGAGTAATTTTCTAACCGAACATCTGATACATCGTGATCAAGATTTTATGGTCATCCATAAACCAGCAGGTGTGCTCACTGTTCCCGGTAAAACTGAAGATTTGCAAGATTGCGTCATCAACAGATTATTAAAAATAGAACCGAAAACATTACTGATTCATCGTTTGGATCGTGATACTTCAGGCATTCTGGTTTTTGGTCTGACTAAATGGGGACAAAAAACCATTTCCCGTCAGTTTCAGGAACGCCAAACAGAAAAAACTTATCAAGCCGTGGTTGCCGGACATCTTGAAGGTGAAGGCACTGTTGATGTCCCTGTTATTTACGATCCTGAACATCCGCCTTTACATATTGCCGCTCCAGATCATAACAAGCCTGCACTCACGCATTGGCAAGCCATCGAACATTTTGAAATTCAAGGACAGGCGGTAACGCGTGTCAAACTTACTCCCATTACAGGTCGTTCACATCAGCTTCGTGTACATATGCAGTATCTCGGTCATCCGATTGTGGGTGATACTTTGTATGCCACACCAGAGCAGCAACAGTTGATTCCTCGGCTGTGCTTGCATGCCGAACACTTGAGTTTTTGCCATCCTCAAACAGAGGAACTGGTTGAGTTTTATTATCCTGTTCCTTTTTAAGGTAAAAACTTTTTAATCGTCATCGATTTTGCGCACTTTTTAGTGGGCTTTATGTCAAAATATATTGCTTAAAGACCTATTTTATTGCTCAAATACTCATCAAGTTTTGAGCTTGAAAATAAGTCTCCTCATTTTTAGATAAAGGTGGAAAAATTGCATCAGTTTGCTATTGGTCAGCGTTGGTTATCAGATACAGAAACAGAGCTTGGATTAGGGGTTCTCATTGATGTAGATGAACGATCGGTTAGCATCTTATTCCCGAAGAGTGATGAAACACGTGTATACGCACGTAACAATGCACCTTTATCGCGTATTGTTTTTAATATCAAAGATGAATTGCAGGATCAGGAAGGCACCAAATGGCTGGTAGAGTCATTTGAAGACCGTCATGGCGTAGTGCGTTATAACGTAATCCGTACTTTGGAAGATGGTACTGAAGAACGTAAAGCTTTAAATGAAACCCGTGTTGGTGCACATATTCAGCTGTCTAAACCGCTTGAACGTTTGCTTGCCAGTCAAGTGGACTACAAAGAATGGTATGACCTGCGTATTGAAGCCTTGATAATGCAAGCCAATATGAAATCCAGTCCATTACGTGGCATGGTGGGTGCACGTGTTGGTTTGATTCCACATCAGCTCTATATTGCGCATGAAGTCGGTCAGCGTTTTGCGCCACGTGTTTTACTTGCCGATGAAGTTGGTTTGGGTAAAACCATTGAAGCCGGCTTGATCATTCATCAGCAGCTAAAAACCGGTCGTTCTGAACGTATCCTGATTTTAGTGCCAGATTCACTGCAATATCAGTGGATGATTGAGATGCGCCGTCGTTTCAATCTACAGTTCTCGTTATTTGATTTGACCCGTACAGCGTCAATTAAAGAACATGATCCAGATTTAAATCCATTCCTGACTGAGCAATGCATTATTGCCAGTGTGGATTTAATGGTCGATCACGATGATTTGCGTGAACAGGCTTTAGAAGCCGGTTTCGATCTTCTGGTGGTGGATGAAGCACATCACTTGATGTGGAGCGAAGAAGAAGGCGGTAATGACCGTTACGATCTTGTTGAAGAGCTGGCTGAAAAAACGCCGGGTGTGTTACTACTTACAGCAACACCGGAACAACTCGGTGTAGAAAGCCATTTTGCGCGTTTACGCTTACTTGATCCGCAACGTTTTAGTTCACTTGATCGTTTCCTGGATGAAGAAGAGCAATATCATCACACCGCAAAAATTGCTGAAGTGTTGATGTCTGATTTGCCTTTGGAACCAGCGCATTTAGCTGCGATTGAAGGCTTGTTGGGTCATAGCATTCAGGATGAGCCAGAACAGCGTTTCCGTGCCATTCATGAATTGTTAGACCGTCATGGAACCGGTCGTATTTTATTTCGTAATACCCGTGAAGCGATTCAAGGTTTCCCTGGTCGTGACTGTCAGCCTGCTGCATTGCCAGCGCCTGCAAACTGGTCGAAAGATGGCAAGTTACGTGAACAAATGTGGCCTGAAGAAGCACAGCTGGATGGCGCCTGGATGGAGCATGATCCACGTGTGATGTGGCTGATGGAAATGCTGCGTACCCAGCTCAAACACAAAAAAGTGTTGTTGATCGCGCGTAGTGGGCCAGTGGTTGAAGCTTTAGAAAATGTACTTCGTTTACATGCCGGTATTCGTACTGCAATGTTCCATGAAGGCATGAGCTTGCTTGAACGTGACCAAGCGGCAGCTTATTTCGCTGAAGAATCGTATGGCGCTCAAATTTTACTGTGTTCTGAAATTGGTTCAGAAGGTCGTAACTTCCAGTTTGCCTCTGACCTCATCTTGTTTGATTTACCAGCCAACCCAGATGTGTTAGAACAACGTATTGGTCGTCTGGACCGTATTGGTCAGGAAAACCGGATTCAAATTCATGTGCCGTATTTGATCGGTACAGCCCAAGAGCGCATGTTCCGCTGGTATAACGAAGGTTTAAATATTTTCAGTAATATTTCACCAACGGCACAGACGCTGCAAGAAAACTTCATTGTGAAATTAAAAGACTGCTTATTGGCAAACTTGGGTCAACAGTTTGAAGATTTGCTTGAAGAAGTCAGTGTACAGCGCGAAGCTCTGGAAGCTGAATTGCAGGAAGGTCGTGACCGTTTGCTTGAATACAACTCATGTCGTCCAATTGTGGCACAAGAGATTGTTCAAGCACTTGAAGACTATGATGACAACACCACTTTACCAATGTTTATGAAGCGCTTCATGGCATCGACAAACATCGATTTTGATGAGCAAAGCAACGGTACGGTAATCATCAAACCAACCGATCAAATGCAAGTGCAAGGTTTGTCTCTGGATGAAGAAGGCATGACTGCGACTTTCTATCGCGATCAGGCACAAGTTCGTGAAGATGCACAGTACTTAACGCTTGAACATCCATTCACTGAAAGTGTTATGGAAATGATTAATACCCAATCATTTGGTAGTACCAATGTTGCACTGTTAAAATCGAATGCACTTAAGCAGGGTTCATTACTGTTAGAAGTCTGGTTCAAAGTGGATGTGATTGCGCCTAAAGCATTGAACCTACCTTCAAGCTTGCCACAACAGTTGATTCGCGTATTGCTCAGTGAAACCGGTCAGGACTTATCTGCCAAGATTGATCCAAGTATCTTGAAACCGTATTTACATCATTTAGATAGCAATAGCTGCCGTCAGGTGGTGAAAGCTCGTCGTGATGTGATTGAGCAACGTTATGCACAGGCGCTTGATATTGCTAAAACAGCATTACCAGACTTCAAACAACAAGCCAAAGAAGTGTATGGTAATAAATGGCAATATGAAATTGACCGTTTAACCTACTTGAAGCAATTTAATCCAAGTATTCGTGAAGATGAAATTGCACGCCTACAAAAATTGCAATCGGAAGGCATTAGCTTGCTGGATGGTTTATCGGTAACACCAGAAGCCATTCAGGTACTGGTTGTGGTTAAACCGTAATTTCAAGATTGATTTAAAAAGCACCCTCGGGTGCTTTTTTATTGTTGAAGATTTTATAGCTTCTATTTGTGTGAACAATGCTAGATATAGAGCGTGGAATTCATCTCATGTTAAAATCATCAAAATACATATTAAAAATATATTAGAAAAATTATGGCTAAATCTTTAGTAAGCATGGGGTCTTCAACCACGCATGGCGGCATTGTATCTGAATGTGAAAATACCTTTATCATTAATGGCATTGCGGTGCATTTACATGGTATGAAACATTACTGTCCAAAATGTCAAGCTGTGGTGTCGGCAATTGCAGCAGATCAATCAACCGTAGTGCAAGGACGAGGGATTGTTATTGCCGGAGATAAAACGACCTGTGGTGCAATTTTCCTAGGCAATCAAGCTTTAGTTATTTCAAAGAAATAATCTTAATCGCGTTGAAAAATATTTTTGATAGAAAGACTGACTTTGAAGTCAGCTTATCCATGATTTAGTGATTTGAATCAAGCAGGCTTTTCCTTAAGCTATCACCACGTGAATACGTTTAATAAGGGAAGGGCATAGCGATATGAAGGATTCATCATTTAAAAAGACAGCCATTCATTTTACCCATGCCAATGGAATTCCTGCGCCAAGTTATCAAAAGTTTTTTGCTTGCTTTGAAGATGAATTTGATTTGAAGTCCATTCCGATGATTGGACTGAATCCACAATATCCCATTACTCATGACTGGCGTTATTTGGTCGATCAAATTGTTGATGATATCGAGCAGAAATTTCATGGTAGAAAGGTGATCGGTCTTGGACATTCCTTTGGTTCACTGGTCACTTTAATGGCTGCCTATAAACGCCCTGATTTATTTTCACAATTGGTGATTATGGATCCGCCTTTTGTGATTGGTTCAAAGTCACCAATATTCGAGATTGCAAAAAAATTAAAACTAAAAGCAATCGATCAATTGACTCCGGCAGGCATCACCTTGAAAAGAAAAGATCACTGGGAAAATCATGAGCAAGCCTATGCTTCCATGCGGCATAATCCGTTATTTAAACATTTTGATGAAAACTGTTTTCAGGATTTTTTAGCCTGTGGTTTGCAACCAGATATTCAACGTGGAGGCTTAACTTTGGCAGTACCTAAAAGGGTTGAAGCTGAAATTTTTAGAACGGTACCTGCATGGTGGTGGCGTACGCCAAGGAAAGCACCAACTGTGCCTGTACATTTAATTAGTGCGCAGAACAGTCCGTTTTACAAGCAAGGTTTTCCACAAGGGATGCAAAAGACCTATCGGATTAATTATAGTTTGATGCAAGGCGGGCATATGTTTCCGTTGGAACAGCCTGAAAAAACCGCTGAACTGGTTAAACAGATTATTACTCAGCAGAAAACCGTTTAAGAATATAATAAGAATTTAATGTCTCAGGATTAAATCCTTACACATTCAACAATTAACGAATTTGCGCTTCATCCAATTGACGTGCGCCTTCTAAAATCATGCGAATCATAATCATGGTTTGTTCTGCAATTTCTTTACGTTCAGTCATGGGCATATCAATCACTTTGGCACCCATATTAAATACCAATTGTGTAATGGCTTTTGCAACAATGTCAGGATGAAACAATTTACTATGATTGAGACGTTCCAAGCGAATTAAATCTTCTTGTAATTCTTGTTGAAAATAATTTAATTGGCGCTCTACTGCTAATTTATATGAAGCAGAACCAGTATAAGCTTCACGGAGTAATAAGCTTAAATTTCCTTCATCTGCATCTAGTTGTTCAATAAAAACTTCTACTGAGCTGCGAATAATACTGCCTTGTTTGGAAGCTTTTAGGCGTGCCTGATGCAAAATTTGACGCAATACGTTACCTGAACGATCAATCAATTCAATTGCAAGTTCATCTATATCTCTGAAATGTCTGTAAAAACTGTTCGGTGCAATACCCGCTTCACGGGCAACTTCACGCAGGCTTAATGATGCAATACTTTTTTGCGGACCAATTAAATTAAGTGCAGCCTGAAACAGTTCTTCTTTGGTAATTGTTGCTTTTCGACCAACTGTGCGGACGATCACCGGTTCATGAACAAAATTCTGTTTATCAACAGGAGCATCAACATTTTTTTTGATTGAATACTGATTCATATTTTTCAAAGGATTAGAGACACCAAAACATTATAGCTGTTGCTTGGTCACTTGGGAAATGAATAGAAACAATACAGATATATATACAAATATATATACATGTGTATAATAATTAAAATTCAATCGCGTGGTGCTTACTATGCATGTGTTAGAAAAAACGAAATCTCCCTTAAGTTCACTTGCTGAAACTGTTATTGATCAGCATGCAGCAAACTTTTGGCTGCAAAAATTTAACCCGCTTTGGTCATTTAACCAAGCCTTGGGGAAAATTGTTCAAAAAGAAAATTCTGCTCAAAATATGGTGAGTCTAACCATCCAGTTCAATCGTCATTTTGAGGTTGGGCAAGCAGGGCAGCATCATCCGATCTTTGTGGAAGTCGATGGTATCCGCTATGAACGCAGCTACAGTTTGACTCAACTTGATTCTCAACATGTCTTGTTGACGGTTAAAAAAGTAGATCAAGGTAAAGTCAGCTCTTGGTTGGTTGAACAGTCTAAAGTCGGTGATATCCTTGAATTTGGTCAGCCGTATGGCGATATGCTGTTACCTGAACAGGCTCAACCAATGCTATTGCTTGCTGCGGGTAGTGGTATTACCCCAATGTTGAGTTTACTCAAAGCACTCTCTAAAACAGATCGAATGGCTCAAGCGCCAATTCAGTTGATGTATTGGGTGAAAGAATATGCCGATGTGGCTTTTAAGGCACGTTTTGAGCAACTTGCTGAACAATATCCCAATTTTTCATTTCAGGTTTTTTATACTCAAGAAGCCGATGCTGGCGAACGTTTAAATCAAGCTCATGCTGCATTGGTGGAAAACCTTGAAAATAGCGTGGTGTACGCATGTGGTCCATCCGGATTTGTCGCACAGGCTGAACAATTATTTGCACATGCGCAAAGTTTCAAGAGTGAAGCTTTTAGCATGACACCGGTAGAAAGTTCTGAAACTGGCTTTGTCAATGTAACCTTACTGAAATCGAAAAAAGTGTTGGCTATTCCAAAAGGCCAGTCGATTTTAGTAAGTCTAGAACAGCAGAATGTTAAACCTACTCATGGTTGCCGTATGGGCATCTGTAATAAATGTGTCTGCAATAAAGTTGAAGGTTCAACCAAGAACTTGGTGAATGGTGGTCAAAATTCAGAACCTGGTAATTTATTAAAAATTTGTGTCAATTCAGCACAGTCTGATCTTGTTATTGATTTATAAGTGAGTCAAATATCATGAATATGCCCGTAAAAATAGAATATTTTAAAAATCCTAAAAATGGTGAGCTCACTCAATCTCAGTTAGATGGATTGGCACGTGAGTTAGATGCCATTAAACAAGAAGTTCTCGATGATATTGGGGAAAAAGACGCGAAATATATTCGTCGTGTTTATTCAACCATTCGTTATGCTTCTATTGCTGGACGTGCCTGTTTGTTTGCCGGTTGGTTCCCGCCAGCATGGGTTTTAGGTACTGGTTTGCTCGGTTTTGCCAAAATCATGGAAAACATGGAGCTGGGTCATAATGTCATGCATGGTCAATATGACTGGATGAACGATCCAAAATTCCATGGTCCAACTTACGAGTGGGATATTGTCGGTACAGCGGATAACTGGCGTCAAACCCATAACTATAAACATCATACCTATACCAATATTAAAGGTATGGACGATGATATCGGTTATGGCTTGCTTCGACTTTTCCCGGAACAACGCTGGAAACCCGGCTATCTTTTACAACCGATTTATGCGATTCCATTTTGCTTGTTGTTCCAATGGGGCGTAGCAATTCAAAATCTTGAAATTGGTAAAGTCTTGAAAGGGCGTAAAACCAAAGAACAAGCGAAAGAAGAATGGCGTCCGATGCAGCGCAAAATCACTAAACAATTGTTTAAAGATTATGTGTTTTTCCCACTCATTGCAGGCCCTGCTGCTTTACCTGTGTTGACTGGGAACCTGGTGGCAAATGGTATTCGTAATATTTGGACCTTTAGTATTATTTTCTGTGGTCACTTCACTAAAGATGTTGAAGTCTTCCCGAAGAAAGTACTTGAAAATGAAAGTCGTGGTCACTGGTATATGCGTCAGATTCGTGGTTCATCGAATTTAACTGGTTCAGAAGCATTCCATATTTTGACTGGTCATTTAAGTCACCAAATTGAACATCATTTATATCCAGATGTTCCAGCACGTCGCTATCGTAAAATGGCACCAAAGGTTCAGGCTGTTTGTGAAAAGTATGGCTTGAACTACAACAATGCCAGTCTGATCAAGCAGTATGGCAGCGTGATTAAACGTATTGCAAAATATGCGTTTCCGTTTAAAAAATAAGATTATTAAAAGATTTTGATACACTGTTTTTCAGGAGTGATTGTGGGATAACAATCACTCCTGAAATTTTTATAATATAGAATAAAAATTATAAGCCATTAATTTAGTATTAAGCGTTGAATGAATTTGCTAATAAATTAACCTTACCAACTGTTTATCTTTTGTTAATTTTTTTATAAATATTTTTGCATAATAATCTTCTTTTTGAGCACTTTTGCCTATTGTCAAAAAGTAAAAATATAGGACTGTAATTATACCCCCTGGGAGTATGCTTAATAAAGCAGCATTTATTAATTGCTCAGAAAATTAAATAAATAACCCCCTAATATTTATGACTATAAAGTAATTGAATTTCATTGTTTTATTATTATTTTTTTGTTTAAATCAAAGTATGTTAAGTTTTTGTGAATAAGTAAATGTAAATAATAATGATTATTAAAATATAAATTAATTGATTAACAATTAAAAAATAATGATCATTTTTACAAACAATAATAAAAGCGGGATGTGTTAATTTTTGTATATAAATATGCCATTTGGTATAGGAAAGAAAAATGCATAAAAAACCGTCTTTAATAGCTCATAAATTTAAATCTGGTTTTACTCTCATAGAACTGATGGTGACAGTGGTAATTATCGCCATTCTTGCAGCAATCGCGATGCCTATGTATTCAAATTACATCACTAAAGCGAAGGCTCGTAATGCTGGGGCAGATCTTGTTGCCTTAAGTCTGGTTTTAGAAAGTCTGTATCAACGTAATTTAACGTATACAGTTCCTACTCCTAATCCTACAACCACGACTGCAGAAACTCAAACTCATGCTTCTGCTTGGCAACCAGCCGAACTTGAAACCTTTGACTACACCATGGAAGTTAAAGATATAGATTCAAAAAAGGGATATGTACTTACCGCCACAGGTAAAGGTCGTAATGTAGGGTGTACTTTAACTTTAAATAGTAAAAATCAACGTGGTGTGCCTGCGACATCAGGCTGTGGTGGATTAACGTCATGGTAAGTCAACGTGGAGTGACCCTCATCGAGTTGATGGTGGCTATCGCTTTGCTTGCAATATTGGCATTGGCGATCTTTCCGCTTGGAAGAGTTTGGGTAGCAAATCAACAAATTACTAAAACTGAAAAACTATTTTTAGAAGCATATGCACGCACTAAAAATGAAGCTTTACGTAATCCGAATGCGGTGAAAGGTGCTACTAAAGCAGCAAGTCTAGAAGTGACCACCACTACCGTAGCTGTAAAAGACAGTAATGATGTCGCTATTTGGAGTATTGATATTGCACCTACAGTCACGGTGACTTTATCAACAGCGTGCGATCAAAAGGTGATTTTAAATAATAATGCAAATATCACAACTACAGGTTGTGCTCTCTATACCATCACAGCAAGTGGAGGTACAAATGCAACAGGTGCTTTATAAAAATTCTGCTCTGCATAAACATCAACAAGGCGTGACCTTAATAGAAGTACTGGTATCTATAGTTCTAATGGCAGTCATTGGCTTGGGGGCTGCCTATATTTCGGGACGTACAGCGGTATTGCATCGTGACCAGAATATTCATTTGCATACTGTTAATCAAATGAGACAGCAGTTGGAAAACTCTGATGCGTGCGGTGGTAAGGCAATTGGAGCATATGACGTTCAAATTCAGGTTGCTGGTACAGGTGTTAATTTAAATTGTGTTGTAAGCGAAGGAGCTTATACCGTTGTTGCAAGAGACTCTACAGGTGCAGGGGTTGCTTCCTCGACATCAGGTGGTATCAAAGTGAATGCCGCAACATTAGCAGTTAAAGATGACGATACTTTTGTACCTGTCAAAGTGCAAATGTCGCCGTGAAAAGGAGAGGGAAAATGGGTAACCTGAAATTTTCACAGCGAGGTATTTCGTTAATTGAAATCCTGATCGCATTGGCGCTTTCAATCATTATTATTTTAGCAATGCTACGGGCATTTGTTACTACTGGTAAAGTGACAACAGAAGCTTCTCTCGGCGCAAAAGTTGATAGTCATATTATGTTGGGTTTAATCGCCACTGACCGAATTTTACAAGGTTTAGGTTATGGCTTAACTAATCCGACTGCTGCAGATTTTGCCATCTTAGATGAAAATGGAGATGCTGTTACATTGGGGCAGGCTGGAAAATTTTTAGTGTGGAAAATATCAACTACACATTGTCAGGCGTTACAAAGTCATACAAGTGGTTTGTATCTATATGGCAAAACGGATGTGGGCTATTCATGTTCTAGTTTGGCTAAACCGGCAGATACGATTGCCAAAGAGCCTTTAATCCAAATTGATCATTCTGCTTTAAGTAATTCGGGTGTGGGTAATACGAATAATAAAATTGGTGAAATTGATATTAAGGTTCAGTCCGTAACCGGAGGTTGTAGTCCTTTTGGAATTACAGGTGATTCTAGCACGCCTCTAGGGAAGTATCATGTGACTTTGCTGGCGAATACTTATGCAGCAAGTACCGATAGCACGGCACGCACGATTCAAAACGTCACATGTCTATTTAACTTTAAGTAGGGGGAGGAATAGTCATGCAATATTCTATGAAGAATAAAAGAGACATGGATAAATTGGTTTCTTTCAATAAGCAGGCAGGTATTTCCACGCTTCTATTTATTGTGTTGGTGGGTTTGTCATTAACAGTACTTACCGTTGGCTATATGTCCTCTATGCGTAATTTGCAGTCGAGTGCAACTACTGCGCATGCGCAGACTCAGGCACAAATGAAAGTGATGATGGGTTATCATGCATTGAGTAAGTTTTTGTTGAATCAACCTCAAGGATATTTAGACAAAATTACCGCAGGTGACATCAGTGAAGGTACTACGATTACAAGTAGTTATGTAAAATCTAATTCATGTCCAGCATCAACAATTCCTGGTGAAGTACATTATTGTTTTGATATTACAGGTCAAAGTGGTGGAGCTTCGGCAATTATTCGTGCCATGTATGCATATCAGAAAGAAGTTCAGCAAAGCACGGTTGCCGGCACTATTTTTGCTGGTGGTTTAGTTGTCGGGGGAAATGCAAAATTTGTAGGTGAAACAGGTGAGGACGTTACCATTTTTGTAGGAGGTACCAATGCAGGACAAGTTGTAGATACCTCTGGAAAAATTTTAACTTTGACTGGAATTACAGTACAAGCTTATACGAATCCAATTGAGGTTGCCGATGCGACAACTTTAAAAAATTATGCAAACTATCTTTTTACGAAAAATAATGCTGGGGCAATGGAGTGTTATCAAAATAATTTGCATACTACAGATACAACTGTAATTACAACACCAACAAAAATAACTTGTCCAACTGGAGTATCTATTGATAATAAAGGAGTATGGTCATTTAACTCATCAACTGCAAAGTTAGCAGGAATTATGTGGTTTGATGGTAATGTGATTATTAAATTAGTGGCAACACCAAATGATATGATTAATACTGTTTTGGCAACTGGTTCGGTTACAACGGATTTAATTGATAAAGCTGGTGTTTATAATGCTTATGCGCCTATGCATTATCTATTAACTGCTAATGATAGTAATATAAAAGCTCGTTTAGATACTGTATGTCCAGCTGAAAATTATCCTGTACAATTTTGTCAAACTTATGATGCAACGCAAAGAAATTTAATCACAAGTGTGGCATATTTTGAAAACAATAAAGATAAATTTTTAAAAAATACCAATCTATTTCCAGCGAATTTGTCGAATATTTTATTCTTAACAGACACTGAATTTGCAATTGATGCAGCCAATAATACTACGATGAATTTGTATGGCAATATAGTTGGCACTAAGGGTGCGGGTGGTACAGGAAAGGCATCAGGAAAAATTACAGGTACTGGTAATATTAATGTGAAAGGGAACTTGGTTGTTACAGGTGATTTGAAAACAGAGGTACAAGGTAATATGACAGTTACTTTAGGCAAAAGTAATACTGATGGTAATAATATTCCTGTATTAATCTATTCGACCAAATCAAAATCTATCCGCTACATGTAATCACCAAAATCTAAAAACCCACAAGCAATTGTGGGTTTTTTTATGCACGTAAATGCAACTAAGCCAACTTCTTATAGTCAATAATTTCAGGTAATTGTTGATCCGTTCCTACCATATATGAATAAGTTGCCAAACTCAGCATTTCATTATCTTCAACACTATTGCCATAGGCATAAATCATAGAATAATGATCTAAAGAATACTTTTCTAAAATTCGTAGCTTTTTTTGTTCTGAACTACAGTCTAGAGTTGTGTATTGCCCAGTATAGGTATTATTTACTTGTTCAGTCTGAGTGCAAATTAAATCAATATTTAATAAGTTACAGAAATGCTTGAGATAGACATCAACCGATGCCGAAACCAGTACAACTTCATCACCTAAAACTTGATGCTGTTTAAGTTGTTTCAGTAAGGGTGGATTTAATTGAGATATTAAATTTGATGCATATTCCTGCGCAATTTGCTCTAATTCTAGAACATCTGCATTGCTAAACATTGCGCGAAACAATTTAGAACGCATGGCATGCGCAGGGTAGGCATTTAAATAATAGGCTTGAATCCAAGGGAGGATTTTAATACCTTGTTTGATGATATGTCGTTTGGATAAAGCATAGAAGATAAACCCCGTGAAACTGTCTTTTTTACACAGGGTTCCATCAAAATCGAAGAGCGCTAAATTTTTATTCTTTTTGCCCGTTGCATACATGATTGATATCTTCCATTTACGCGTGTTGCAAACCAGTTGGTATTATATTCGCGGCTCAGTTTAGGACCAGAAATGACTACTTCAGGCATAATTGCATAAATAGGGTCTTTGCCTGTTTTTTCATGATAGAGCTTGGTTACAGCACGATAGGTGGCTGTATCTTCAAAATCTTTCTCTTTTTCTTTTTTTAAGTCAGCACGAATTTGTCGTGGTGTGACTAAGATATTGTTGGCTGCAAAAACACTAATCAGTTCGCGTTCTGACTGACTGGCTGCAGAACGGATTGAGCCCTCTTTAGTGTAAAGTAATAAGTCGCCATCCAAGTCTAGCTCAGCTGCCGTTAAATCATTCAGCATGCTTTGAAAGGCTGCATTGCGACTTGAATACATGCCAGAGTTATAATCTGCAAAACGATAAATGGCTTTGTCATAATCGGCAGGGTACATCATTAAACGATGAATACCGTAATACAAACCACCATATTGACTGTATAAGTCGGTACGTAATTCGGCAATATTGCCGCCTTGGCGTTTGTGTTCTTTGGCATAACCGATATGAACTTGCATTGAGCCCAATGTGGTAATTGGATTTAATTTTTCACCAATATCCTGTCCAACCAGTTTAGCTGCACCCGTTAATGCGCTAACATGATAATGCTTTGACATATAGGCAAAAATTTCACGATATAACTCATCCAATTCACGTTCAGTTTTTACCCGACGCATTTGGCTTAAATAGTTATCTTCAGGGCTAGGCTGGTTTTTTAAGACTTCCTGGAAATAGCCTGCCATGGTTCCACCTAAAGCATCACCCAATTTGCTTTTAAATTTTTCATCCAAACGGTCTTGAACTTCTTTAACTGCCTTGACACCTAAACCGGGAACTTGTGGGTCAGCGACAAAGTTAGACTCTTGATCTACGACGGCCACAATACTGCAAATATTTTCCTTGGTTTGGGGAATATCGAGCTGGTCTGTAATACTGTAAATATCTTTGGCCCATGAGCTTCGGTCATTGACACGCGGTGGGATCAGACGCTTGATTTGATCTTCTTCTAGAGTCGGTTCGTTATTTTTTGACCACCAAGAATTATCTCCACATGCCACTAAACTAAGAGACAAAGCCAGAATACTCAAGGATTTAACATGAGATGACATAACAAGAGTTTTTTTCATAATGATGAAAACATATTCCAAAAGGATGAGCCAATACAGCAGATGCAGTATACTATGCCGGTCAAAAAAGTGATGAATTTATATGTATATTGGTCCATATCAGCTGTCAAATAATTTAATTGTTGCTCCCATGGCAGGTGTTACGGATCGTCCATTTCGGACGTTGTGTAAATATTTTGGTGCTGGTCATGCCGTCAGTGAAATGATGACCTCAGACCAAACCTTGCGCATGAGCAAGAAAAGTTTGTATCGTGCCAATTTTGATGGTGAAATCGCACCTATATCTGCACAGATTGCAGGTTCTGACCCGCTTGAGCTTGCTGAAGCGGCACGCTATCAAGTCGCCAATGGCGCACAGATTGTTGATATCAACATGGGCTGTCCTGCCAAAAAAGTCTGCAATAAATTGGCCGGTTCCGCCTTATTAAAAGATGAAGATCTGGTGGCACGTATTTTAGATGCTGTCGTGGCTGCTGTGGATGTGCCAGTGACCTTAAAGACCCGATTGGGTTATTTAAATGGGCATGAAAATATTATGCGGGTTGCGAAACGTGCGGAAGAAGCGGGTATAGCCGCGTTGGCATTGCATGGTCGAACCCGTGAAGACATGTATCTGAACACTGCGCGCTATAGTTTGATTAAAGAAGTCAAGCAGATGTTGAACATTCCGGTGATTGCCAATGGCGATATCGACAGTCCTGAAAAGGCTAAATATGTACTCGATTATACTGGTGCTGATGCGGTCATGATTGGACGTGCTGCACAAGGCAGACCGTGGATTTTCCGTGAAATTTCCCACTATTTAGCCACAGGAAAACATCTGGCTGCACCGAATATTCAGGAAGTCAAAGATGTGCTGTTAGGACATTTATCTGAACTGTATGACTTCTATGGTGAATATTCAGGGTGTCGGATTTCGCGTAAACATATTGCATGGTATACCAAAGGTTTACGTTCAAGTAACGAGTTCCGTCAGAATATGTATAAAGTAGAAAGTACGGCTGAGCAGTTCAATGTGGTTGAAGACTATTTCAATCAGTTACTCGCTCAAGGTGAAATTATGAGTGATGTGCAAGTTGAACAGGTCAATCTGCTGGAAACCAAATAATGATCGAATAGTTTATTTTGAATAAAAAACCTCTCAACTGAGAGGTTTTTTATGGCTGATATAACCTAATTGATTAGGCCTGACTCATTTCCAGAACCAGTTGGTTAATTAAATCGGCAGCTTCCATTTCTCGAATTTGAGCTACATTGGTTCCTGCCCAAAATGCACCAAAACTATGATCACCTTGAGCTGTTGCTGCTGCATTGAGTTGTTTGCCCAAGTCATAGCAATATGGATAGGTCGCAACAGGGGGGCGCTCAGGGCGATCCACTTGGGTATGCCAGTGATTAATCAAGCCCCGCGCAGGACGACCAGAAATACTTGTGCTAATTTGAGTAATCGGTTTGCTAAACAGTGCTTTTCGATATGCCGCATTGGCATTGGAGCTTTTACATTGCACAAATGCCGTCCCCAGTTGAACGGCTGCTGCCCCTAATTTGAATAAGAGTTGAGCCTGCTTTCCATTCATGATGCCGCCAGCAGCGACAATAGGTAAAGTGCAATACTGTTTTATCAACTGAACCAAATCAGACGTTTTAACCGCACTGTCAAATGTTTCGTTAAAAATACCGCGATGTCCACCCGCTTCAATGCCTTGAGCAATAATGACATCAATACCGGCCGCTTCAATTTCAAGCGCTTCAGCCAGATTAGTCGCTGAAACCATGGTGATAATACCGGCTTGTTTTAAAGCCTGAATTTGATGAGGATGTGGAATACCAAAGTGGAAACTGACCGCTTTAGGTCGTGTCTCTAAAACCAAATTTAAATAATCGTCATGATCTAAAAAGCTGGGATAAATACATTTTAATTCTGTTGGTGGAACAGCATGATACTTCTCAAATTGAGGTGCTAAATATTGAATCCATTGTTTTGCAATCTCGTGGTCGAGTTCTAAACTTTGATGACAAAAGAAATTCACCTGAAAAGGTTGGTGGGTCAGTGCTTGAGTTTCTAAAATTTGCTGGCGTGCCGCTTCAACAGAACTTGCACCCAAACCAAGTGAGCCTAAGCCTCCTTGATTAGAGACTTCAGCAACCAATTTTGGGGTGGAAACACCTGCCATAGGGGCAAGAAAAATAGGATGTCTAATATCAAGTTGTTCTAATAAAGTCATATTTAGCTCCTGCTGATTTATATTACTTTGCCCAAGCCTTGAAAATTAAGCAAATAATATTCGTTATTTCCTGAGGAAATGAAATGACATTTTTTGCTTGCTTATTCTCATGGCGCCCTATAAATGAAAAGTCAATCTGAAGGGATATTTCAGGCATAATGTGGTGTTATATGATGTGACTATTGGGCAAGTTATGATGAAGCCGTTAATTTTTGTGACTTTAATTTCAAGTTTATTATTTTCAGCATGTTCAAGCTCTGAACAGCATAAAACACAGATTGATCCGCAGCAATACAAAGTTCAGGATGTCGCAAGTTTGCAACAGCGTTTTGAGACTTTAAATCAACAGTTATCTAAAAATTATCAGGCATTTAAAAAAACCAATAATATTGCCTTTTCAGATCAGTCTGTACTGGATGTTAATCAACTCAAGACATTAGATCAGAATGCAGTGAGCCGAACGTCTTTAAAACCCGTCAAACAAGCCTATTGTGAAATGATGAATGGATATTTTGTAGAGATGTATCATTTGGGCAATCAAAACCTGAATTTAATCGGGCAAGTCCAATTACCTAATATGCAAGCTGAAGACTTGACTAAAAGTTTTGCAAATGCAGATCAGTTTTATGATTTTATTTTAAATCGCTATACCACATACCGTCAGGCTCAGGAAATAATGGGCTTCGGCTGTAATTTAAAAGCCGCTTTAAACTAAATTTTAAAAAATAGAATGTAGAAAAAAAGCCCATCACGTGATGGGCTTTTTAATTTCAGTATTTTAGAATTAACAACCGGTTAATTTTTCAGGTTGTGGGCGTTCGTCGGGGAAGAAAATTGGACGAAGTTTGACGCCAATGCTGTTACCGATAAAGGCAAAAATCAGCCATAACCAGCCATGTAAACTGCCTGATGCAATACCGCTGAAGTAAGCACCGATGTTACAGCCATAGGCCAAACGGGCACCGTAGCCTAATAATAAACCACCAACAACAGCAGCAATCAGTGAGCGTTTTGGAATATTGAAGTTAGGAGCGAATTTACCCGCCAGACTTGCCGCCAATAATGCACCCAGCATAATGCCGAAGTTCATCATCGAGGTAATATCTAACCATAATGATTTAGACAAAGCTTTGGCATTTCCCGGTTGTTGCCAGTAAGCCCAAGAAGCCACATCTACCCCGATAAAACTGGCTGATTTTGCTGCCCAAACGGCAAGTGCAGAAGTGACGCCCCAAGGACGACCTGCTAAAGCTAAAGTCGCAAAGTTCAACAAGGTGAGGATGATCCCACCCCAAACCAATGGCCATGGACCACGTAGGAAACGTTTTAAACCTTGAGTTTGCGCTTGAGGTTCGACTTCAAGTGAACCATGACGTTTTTTCTCAAAATGAATGGTTGCAAATGCAATCGCAGCAAATAGGATAAAACTGACGATTAAAGCAGGGATAACGCCTAAGCTTGAAACAATGGAAATGGGTTCAAGGTGAGGGAGGTTAAACCACCAGTCCAAATGCGTGGTTGCAATTAAAGAGCCGAGGCAGAAGAAAATCAGCGTTACGATCATACGTGCACTGCCGCCGCCTACTGTATAGAGCGTACCGGAAGCACAGCCACCGCCTAATTGCATGCCTATACCAAAGATAAAAGCACCAATCATCACTGACATGGAAACAGGGCTGACATTGCCTTTGACAGGATTGCCAAATAACTCACCTGCGCCTAAAGCAGGGAAGAATAGCAATACAGCAAGACCGAGCATGATCATTTGCGCACGCAAGCCACGACCACGACGTTCTTTAATAAAAACACGCCAGCTGGAAGTAAAGCCAAATGAGGCGTGATAAAGCGTCATGCCCAAGGCACCGCCAATGAGGAATAATAAGGCTTGATTCAGCCCAACAACTTGATAGGCACCGATTATACCAACTAACAATAGAAAAAGGGCAACCCAAATCGACAGATTTGATCGATTGGATTTTGCAGCAATAACAGACATGGGAGAATAAAAAATAACGAAATGAATCGGGGTATTTTAGTCGATTCTTCAACTATATATATTATTAAAACTTATAGATTATAAGTATTTTAATTGAGAATAATTGATTTTATATATTGGTAAAATAAATAATAAATTCATTAAAATGTAGAAATATTAAATAAGAAACCAATGGCGCTGGCAAATGCCATAGCGAGAATTCCCTAGAGGATAACCTGTAAAATGTTTTTCGTTATGAAAATAATATGACAGGTAAACATGCTTTTAAAAGTATTGGCACTTCAACTCTATAAAAATGGAAAGGTAAAAGTAAGATGGGTAAAAATAAAAAAGCTCCTGATCAGGAGCTTTTTTATTCAATAAATTAAATTATTGTTGGGCTTTTTCTTTCACATCTGCAGCGCCTTTTTCAACAGCACCGGCAGTTGCTGCAGTGGCTTCTTTAGCTGATTCTTTAACATCTTTTGCAGCAGCCTCAGTTTTTGCAGCAGCTTCTTCACCTACAGCATCAATTTTAGCTGTGGCTTCCTCAGTTGCAGCCTTGGTTTTTGCAGCCGCTTCATCAGCTGCTTTGGTAATATCATGACCTGCTTGATCTGCAGCATTTTGCATATGTTCGCCAGTGGTCGCACCAGTTTCAGGTGCCTTATCTTTATTACAACCAACTAAAGCAACAGTAGCAGCAAGACCTAAAGCAACAAGTAATTTATTCATTTTCATATGTCCTTCGAATTATTTTACCCATATAAATGGGATAGTGTGAATATAATCAAAAAGCCCTTTAAACAACGATCGAAAATTGTTGATTAAATGTAATGTTTGGTGAAAAAACTCGAGTTAAAAAAGGCTTATATCTACGGATAGATATAAGCCTATGTTTATTTTATTCAAATTTAACTGTTTGGATGATGCAGTTATTGCCCCGAACGGATGATGTAATCGAATGCTGAAAGTGATGCTTTGGCACCTTCACCCGTTGCAATGATGATCTGCTTGTACGGTACTGTAGTACAGTCACCCGCTGCAAATACCCCCTTGACGTTGGTTTCGTTACGCTCGTTAATCAAGATCTCACCACGATTGGAAAGTTCAACTTTCGAGGCTTTCAGGAAATCGGTGTTCGGCAACAAACCAATTTGCACAAAGATCCCGGCCAATTCCACCGTGTGCTCTTCATCGGTCGCACGGTCCTTGTATTTTAGTGCAGTGACTTGTGAACCGTCACCGACCACTTCTGTAGAAAGTGCATTCATAATGACGGTGGTGTTTGGCAAGCTGTTGAGCTTGTCTTGCAAAACTTGGTCGGCACGCAGTTTGGTATCAAATTCAACCAAGGTGACATGTTCAACAATACCCGCCAAGTCAATCGCCGCTTCCACACCTGAGTTCCCGCCACCAATCACCGCAACACGTTTGCCTTTGAACAGTGGACCGTCACAGTGTGGGCAGTATGCTACACCACGGGTTTTGTATTCCTGCTCACCCGGAACATTCATTTCTCTCCAGCGGGCACCGGTCGACAGGATGATGGTTTTTGATTCCAGCTTGGCACCGTTTTCCAGTGTCACTTCAACCAGACCGTTGGCAGTTTCATCGGCACCTTTAATCGCTGCCACTTTTTGCAGGTTCATGATGTCGACATCATAAGCACGTACATGCGCTTCCATTTCAGCGGCAAATTTCGGACCCTGGGTCTTTTGCACTGAGGTGTAGTTTTCAATGTCCATGGTGTCCATCACCTGACCCCCAAAGTGTTCTGCCACAATCCCTGTTTGGATGCCTTTACGTGCCGCGTAGATCGCAGCGGTATTGCCTGCAGGTCCACCGCCAATCACCAGGACGTCAAAAGCGCCTTTGGCATTGAGTTTTTCCGCATCTTTGGTTGATGAATCCGAATCCAGTTTGGCCACGATTTCTTCCAGCGTCATACGGCCCTGACCAATATGTTCACCATTCTGGAACAGCATTGGAACCGCCATGATTTTGCGCTGTTCCACTTCCTCCTGGAAGAAAGCCCCATCAATCATGGTGGCAGTCGCCCCCGGATTGTTGATCGCAATCAGGTTCAAGGCCTGCACCACATCCGGACAGTTATGGCAGCTTAAAGAGACGAATACGTCGAAATCAGAGGTTAAATTCAAGCCCTTGATTTGCGCTAAAATTTCATCAGACACTTTTGGGGCATAACCCGACACTTGCAGCAATGCCAGAATCAAGGAGGTAAACTCATGCCCCATCGGCAGACCGGCAAAGTTCACGCGTGGCTGTTCACCGACTTTGGCGATCCCGAAGCTTGGAGTCCGTTTATTGATCCCGTCAAAACGAGCCGTCACCTGATCCGACAGTGCCGCAACCTCAGTCACCAGCTCCTTGATCTTGTCGGATTTGTCAGAAGCATCAAGGGAGGCCACCAGTTCAATCGGGCTTTCCAGACGTTCCAGTAAAGTTTTAAGTTGTGCTGAAGTATTTTGATCTAACATGGCTAATGTCTCCAAGGGAGTAAATGTTTATTTAATAAGGCTATAGTAAGATAAATGAATAAATAGGTAAAACAATTCATTTTAATTTATGTGATCGGATAAATGAATTAAATGTTCGTCTACGTGATTTTGCTTTCGACTTTAAATATGAGGGGTTAATGTGAATATTCAAGTATTTATTGAATATTTCAGGGAAAGAATCAGATTTATACCATGATGAATAGAAATTTTGATTATGATAAGAGCAAGCTTTTCAACAGGTAAGAATGAATGAACCTTAAATCTGGAATTTATCAACATTATAAAGGCAATTTATATCAGGTATTTCATGTGGCAACCCATAGTGAAACAGGTGAAAAGCTTGTGGTGTATCAATGCCTATATGGTGATTATTCCATGTGGGTGCGTCCTTTAGAGATGTTTCAAGAAATGGTCACTCTAGCTGATGGTCAAGTTGTTCCTCGATTTAAATTGATTCAAGAAACTGCATAGATATAGATTTCTACCATAGATAAGCTAGACTCAAAATAACCGCTAAAGATAGGGATAGCTGATATGAGCCTGAGTTTGACATTCCAACAACGGATGCAAGAGTTGTATCAAAGTTTTATCAAATTTGATGCCTTACAACATGAGCGTATTCAGCGTTATCGAAATATTGAACCCGATTCTGCATTATTCCTGGCGATGCAAATTCGTATCCAGCAATCGAAAACAATATTGGAAATTGGAACGTCTACAGGCTATTCGACTTTATGGCTGGCGAATGCCGCGCAAAATACACAAGGTCATGTGACCACACTGGAAATTGATCCTTCACGCACCGCTCAAGCACAGCAATATGCTCAAGAGTTGGCATTGGATGATGTGATTGATTTCTGGGTGGGGGATGCGCAAAAGTTTCTTGAAAAGAGTACAGATCAATATGATTTTATCTTGTTAGATGCCGAGCGCGATGCCTATGTGGGGTATTGGACTTATCTGCAAAATATGATTCATCCGCAAGGCGGCGTTTTAATTGTCGACAATGTCATCTCTCATGCCGCAGAAGTGAAAGAATTTATCGAATTAGTCAAAAATGATGGGCGTTTCCTGACCCTGACCCTGTCGAAAGGCGCGGGTTTGTTTATGATTTGCTATAAATAATATAAATAAAAAAGTCATCATTTTATTGTTAGGCTTGGCATAATAAATCAGGGAACTGACCCTGATTTATCGTATCTGATTTACGTTATTGAATTGAAATACGGGTGAAGTGTACATCGTATTCCAAGTATTTTTGTACAAAAGCAGTTTTATCATTACAGCGCAATAAATTATTATAGATAAATTCAGGAACCGGGTGATATAGCTCGCCAGAACCATTGTTATAAAAAATTTTCAAATAGCGTGAAGATGCATTGTATTTATAAGAAGTGACGACAAGCATTGTTCCCATAAGCTCTCCTTATTCTTCAGTTCCATACCACAGCATTGGATTGACTGCATACTTTGAAACTATGATAAAAAGATCAGGGTATGTATAGCAGAATTGTAATATTTCTCATAAAAAGAATGCTATTAGATCAACACAATTTAGGCTTTGAATTTATCGCTACGCAATTTTAATTTGGCTGAAAATTGAATATTAAAAGTTTTATATAGCTCATAAAAAAACCACGCTAAAAAGCGTGGTTTTTTGAATCAGTTCAATCTAATAAAAATTAGATTTTACCCACTAGGTCGATTGAAGGAGCTAAAGTAGCATCGCCTTCTTTCCATTTAGCTGGGCAAACTTCACCTGGGTGAGCGTGAACGTATTGAGCTGCTTTAACTTTACGAAGAAGTTCTTGAGCATCACGGCCAACACCACCAGCGTTGATTTCAACGATTTGGATTTTGCCTTCTGGATCGATAACGAAAGTACCACGGTCAGCAAGACCAGCAGCTTCGATTAATACGTCGAAGTTTTTAGCAAGTGTCCAGTTCGCATCACCCACCATTACGTATTCGATTTTTTTGATTTCTTCAGAAGAATCGTGCCAAGCTTTGTGAGTGAAGTGAGTGTCAGTAGAAACTGAATAGATTTCAACGCCTAATTTTTTGAATTCAGCGTAGTTGTCTGCAAGGTCACCCAATTCAGTTGGGCAAACAAAAGTGAAGTCAGCTGGATAGAAGAATACTACAGACCATTTGCCTTTAAGATCAGCTTCAGTTACTTCGATAAATTGACCATTTTGGAATGCAGTTGCTTTAAATGGTTTAACTTCTGTATTAATTAAGCTCATCATTGTCTCCATGATTGAGGTTTGTAATTGATTTCCAAAAGGATAGCGAATTTTTTGTTATTGCTGAAACAGTATTTTTACATAATTGAAATCGGAAAAACCGAATTAACTAATATAAAGCCTACAATTCCACCAAATCTGATTCTTTCATCTATTCAGCTGTATAAAAAAGATGACTGAATGACAAAATATCAGTTTTTCAGCTTGCCTAAGAAGATGAAGGTTCAGGGACTAAAATTCAAGGGTAAATTTTTTTAAATTAAATTTTTTTTGAAGCTCGAATCATTTTTAGGCTGAATAATGGTGATAACAAGAAGTATGTGAACATCATTAAAGAATATAAACAGCCGATTTAGCTTTACTGGTAATCTATTTTCCATGCTTTTGAATATTCTTTACCTCAAACGCCATGAATAAATATTTGCCTGTCTTTCTCTCTGCGGCGTTACAGCGTAAAATATTCAGTTCAATTTTTTGTTTTGGGATAAATTATCTGTGTTAAGTCATTTAAATGTAGATCAATGGGTCATGGCACGTGACCGTCATCGTTTAAATCGACTACGCAAAGGTAAAGATGCGAACGAAAAACAGTATCAGGAATTATTAGAAAAATCGAATCACAAAGTGCGTGAGCGCCTGTCCCGTGTCCCGAACATCAAACTCAATCAAGACCTTCCTGTTACCCAATATAAAGATAAGCTGATTGAAGCGATTCAACAGCATCAAGTGATTATTGTGGCAGGGGAAACCGGTTCGGGTAAAACTACACAGTTACCGCAAATTGCCATGCTGGCCGGGCGTGGTCTAACCGGTATGATTGGTCATACCCAACCCCGTCGACTCGCTGCGCGTAGCGTATCGCAGCGTATTGCCGAAGAAGTGGGTGAAAAGCTGGGCGAATCGATTGGTTTTAAAATCCGTTTTAATGAACAAGGTTCACAAGACTCCATTGTTCGTTTAATGACGGATGGTATTTTGCTGGCCGAATTGGCCAATGACCGTTACTTAACCAAATACGACACCATTATTATTGATGAAGCGCATGAACGTTCACTCAATATCGACTTTATCATGGGCTATCTCAAACAGCTTTTGCCTAAGCGTCGTGATTTAAAAGTCATCATTACTTCAGCAACCTTGGATGTAAACCGCTTTAGCAGTTACTTTTTTGATGCTCCAGTTTTTGAAGTCGAAGGACGTAGTTTCCCGGTAGAACTTCGTTATCGTCCGATTTCAGAAATGACCATTGGTGGCAGTGATGACGATGAATTTGATGACTTTGAAGAAAACCTGCCGCGTGCAGTGGTTCAGGCAGTCAATGAGTGTTTTCAGGATGCGCAGGAAAAAGGTCATCCCGAACATGCCGACATTCTAATTTTTGCCAGTACAGAACAAGAAATTCGAGAACTGCAAGAAACCCTGCAAAAGCATGGTCCACGGCATACCGAAATTTTACCTTTATATGCACGCTTGGCTTTAGCGGAACAGCAAAAGATTTTTAATCTGGGCGGCAGTGGGCGACGCATTATCATTGCTACTAACGTGGCCGAAACTGCTTTAACCGTGCCGAACATTCGTTATGTGATTGACAGCGGTTTTGCGCGTATTTCACGTTATAGCTATCGTTCACGGGTACAGCGTTTACCGATTGAAGCAGTGTCGCAAGCGGCAGCGAATCAGCGTAAAGGACGTTGTGGTCGTATTGCACCGGGTGTGTGTATTCGACTGTATTCTGAAGAAGATTTCCAGAGTCGTCCTGAATTTACCGAACCTGAAATCAAGCGTACCAATTTAGCCTCGGTGATTTTGCAGATGCAAAGTCTGAATCTGGGTGAGTTGGAAAGTTTCGACTTTATTGAACCGCCAGATCATCGTTTGGTGAATGATGGTCGCAAGCTGCTGATTGAACTTGGGGCGATGAATGAGAAAAATTCTCCTAAAGCTGAAGCTGATAAAGAAAATCCCTCTAAATCTCCCTTTGATAAAGGGAGACTTTCTAAAGGGGAAGGTTCCTTAACCAAAATTGGTCAGCAAATGGCGAAGATGCCGATTGACCCGCGTTTGGCTCGCATGATTTTGGGTGGTGCGCATTTTGGTGTGCTGAATGAAGTATTGATTATTGTGGCTGCGCTGGCAGTACAAGACCCGCGTGAACGTCCGGCAGATAAACAAACCCAAGCCGACCAGAAACATGCTTTATTCAAAGAAGCGGATTCTGACTTTCTGTTCTACATCAAGTTATGGGAAACCTTGCAAAATAATCGTGCGTCGATGAACGAAAATAAACGTCGTAATTTTGCACGTCAGCACTTTTTAAGCTGGTTACGTTTGCGTGAATGGAAGAAAACCCATGAGCAGTTGACGGAATTGGCTCAAGGCTTAAAACTTTCCTTTAATGATAAAAAAGCCAGTTATGAAAACTTGCATCGTGCTTTACTGACCGGTTTGCTTTCGTTTATTGCCAACAAGACCGATGAACGTAATGTATTCATGGCAGTACGCCAGCAAAAAGCACGGATTTTCCCGGCTTCGACTTTGCATAAGACCAATACGCCGTGGGTGATGGCCTTTGAGATGGTGGAAACTTCTCAGGTGTATTTACGTACGCTAGCTAAAATTGAACCTGAATGGATTTTGCTTGCAGCGCGTGATTTGTTGAAACATCACTATTTTGAGCCACATTGGTCGAAGAAAGCCGGTATCGTCAATTGTTATGACCAGATTTCATTGTTTGGTTTAATTATTGAACCGAAACGTTTGATGGATTATGAAAAGGTTGATCAACCTGCGGCACATGAAATTTTCCTGCGTGATGCCTTAACCACAGGTCATTTGGGCATTACACCGCCATTCTTAAAGCACAACTTGCTCAAGCTTGAAGAAGTGGAGCGGGTAGAAGATAAGCTGCGTCGACGTGATCTGGTGGTCGATGAAGAAACCATTTATCAGTTCTATGCATCAAAAGTTCCTGAAGAAGTGGCGAGTCGTCGAACATTTGAAGACTGGCGTGCAACGGTTGAGCCGCAAAATCCGCGTTATTTATTCGTCGATGATGATGCGTTATGGATGAATGATCGTCCAACGACACAACAATTCCCAGACTATCTACACAATGGTTCATTACGTTTAGCTGCCAGTTACCGTTTTGACCCAAGTCATGATGAAGATGGCGCAACAGTTAAAATTCCGGTGCAAGCCTTGCCGCAGGTCGATGAAAATGTCTGGTCATGGGGCATACCCGGCTGGCGTCAGGATTTGATTGAAGCCTTATTAAAATCCTTGCCTAAAGACAAACGTCGTAATCTGGTTCCGATTCCGGATACTGTACGTAAGTTGATTTCCCGAATCGATGCAGTCAATTTACGCGAACATATCTTTGCTTTCTTGGCTTTCCAGTTACGTGGTGAACAAATCACTGCAAAAGATTTTTCTTTTGAACGTGTAGAGCAGTATTTGTTGCCGTTCATTAAAGTGATTGATGAGAAAGGTCGTGTGCTTGAACAAGGCCGTGATTTGGCGGAACTGAAAGCCCGTTGCCGTACCGAAACGCATAGTCCGGTGAAGCAGCTCAAGGGTGAGTTTAAAACTTTCCCTGACAATTTTACATTTGAAGCCTCGCAAAAAGTGACAGGGGTAATTGTTAAGCAATATCAAGCCTTGGTGCCGACCAAAGCATTTGCAGATCTGGATGCCAAAGATGAATCGGGTGTGGTGATTCAAACCTTTAATGATCAGGCTGAAGCCATAAAACAGCATCGTGAAGGGGTGATTCGACTGGTTTATATGCAGTTGGGTGATCTGGTTCGACAACTGAAAAAACAGATTTCAAAACCGCTGGCTTTGGCTTATTCACCGCTGGGTGACAAAGCTAAACTGGAGCAGATGTTAGTTTATGCCACACTGCAGATTACAATAAATGAGCTTCCTGTCAATGCTGAAGAGTTTCAAAACTTGATATTAAATGTAAAAAAATCTTTCCTAACGCATGGGCAAGTGGCATTATCTGTACTCGGTGATATTTATATCCAATGGCAGGATATTCGTCGGAAATTATTGGTTTTAGACGACTCCCTGTTTGGAAAAAATATCGATGACATTGAAGATCAGCTTGATCTGATGAATCTTTCCGACTTTGTGTATGTGAAATCTTCGGACATCTGGCAGGAATTCCCGCGTTATTTAAAGGCATTGGTGTTGCGTTTGGAACGCTTGCCCAATAACCTGCAAAGGGATAATTCTGCCATTGATCAAGTTGACCCATGGATGGAAAAAGTATTTAAGTTTAAAAATGACGCTCGCCTGAAAGAACTGTACTTCATGATTGAAGAATTTCGCATTTCTTTGTTTTCACAGCCAATGAAAACCAAAATGCCGGTTTCTCCAACCAGATTGCAAAAAGTATGGAATCAATTGGGCATCAGTTAGCATAGCGCGAAATTAGCAGGAGTTTTACATGGGCATTCGTATTACCGGTACTGGTCTTTATCATCCAGAAGAAGCCATTAGCAATGAAGAATTAGTGACAAGTTTAAATGCTTATGTGGAACAGTTTAACCACGACAATGCTGATAAAATCGCTGCTGGGGAAATTGAAGCGCTTCGCGGTTCAGATGCAGAATTCATTGAAAAAGCATCCGGTGTTAAAAGTCGTTATGTTGCTGAAAAATCAGGCATCCTAGATCCAAAACGCCTTTATCCACGTTTACGTGAACGCAGTAATGATGAACTTTCCATTCAAGCAGAGTGGGGCGTTACAGCAGCTAAACAGGCGATGGAAAATGCCGGTGTGACTGCAGCAGATATTGATGTTGTGATTCTGTCTTGTTCAAACATTCAACGTGCTTATCCAGCAGTTTCAATTGAAATCCAAACCGCTTTGGGCATTCAAGGCTATGCCTATGACATGAACGTTGCCTGTTCTGCTGCAACCTTTGGTTTAAAACAAGCATCTGATGCGATTAAATGTGGTGCACGCCGTGTATTGTTGGTAAATGTCGAAATTACTTCGGGTCATACCGATTTCCGTTCACGTGACTGTCACTTTATTTTCGGTGATGTTGCAACAGCATCAATTATTGAAGATACGACCACTAAAACTGGTTTTGACATTGTAGATACGCATTTGTTTACTCAGTTTTCAAACAACATTCGCAACAACTTCGGTTACTTGAACCGCAGTGAAGATGCGGTTGTAGATGACAAACTGTTCCGCCAAGACGGTCGTAAAGTCTTTAAAGAAGTGTGTCCACTGGTTGCGAAAATCATTACCAAGCAACTTGAGAAAAACGATATTGCACCAAGCAACGTAAAACGTTTCTGGTTGCATCAAGCCAATGCCAGCATGAATGACCTGATCTTGAAATATGTAGTCGGTAAAGATGCTGACCGCGCGCTTGTGCCAATTATTTTGGATGAGTTTGCCAATACGTCTTCTGCAGGTGTGATCATTGCTTTACACCGTACGGCACATGAAGTGAATGATGGCGAGTATGGTGTACTTTGCTCATTCGGTGCAGGTTATTCAGTCGGTTCGATTCTTGTACAAAAACACGTTGTTGCATAAGGAACAATGCATTGCAGGTTGAGCATGATGCAAAATGGATTAAACGTTTAAGTACGTTATCCAAACTGTATTTCACGCCAACCTTTTTAGGTGCGGAATATATTGATGCATCCAAACCTGCAATGTATGTAGGTAATCATACTCTGTATGGTGTGCTCGACTCACCAATACTGATTGATTACCTCTATAACCAACATAAAGTGGCTGTGGTCAGTATTGCTGATCATGGCCATTTTTATTTGCCGTTTTGGCGGACTGTGTTTAAAAAATTCGGTGCGGTCGATGGCGAGAAAGAATATATCCGTGCCGCGATGCAGCAAGGTTATTCGATTTTGGTCTTTCCGGGTGGCGGTCGAGAAGTCCTAAAAAGAAAAGGCGAGGCTTATCAGCTGATCTGGAAGCAGCGTTACGGGTTTTTAAAACTGGCTCAGGAATTTAACTACGACATCGTTCCATTTGCAGCTTTGGGTGGTGATGAAGTTTTTGAACTCGGTTTTGATGCCAATCAGATTATTGAAAGTCAATGGTTTCAGAAACTGCTCAAGCTTCCACAACTGGACAAATTACTCCGTCATGGTGACGTGATTCCGTCCTTGCCTAAAAATATTATCCCGAAACGTGTACCTTTTTATTTTCAGTTTATGCCACGACAAAATTTAATGCATATTGAAAATGCTGAACAATTAAAAGATTTCCGTGACCAGATTCAGCAACAAATTTATGCAGGATTAGAACATTTAAAACAACAACGTGAAATTGAAAAAGTTTGAGTAGGCTTGGGTAATATTTTATTGCTAGAGTTTTTATAATGGATGATCAAATGATTAAGCCTGGATAACTTGCCGGGCAGGTTTGATTAAATTTTCAAGTCAGCATACAGTAGCTTCAGTATATGATTAAATTCATCTTGGGATGGATGTTTAATTTGAGGCGAGTATGGAACAGGATCGTTTAGTACCGCAGTATCAATTGGTTGCGAAACAGTTACTCAGAATTTCTAAAAATCTAAATGAAATTTTTCAAGATCAGCTCAATATTGCCGGTGATCTGAATGCGCAAAATATGTTTCGTATTGATCAAGAGCGGCATGTTGTACAAATAGCCAATGGTTTATTTCAACTCGAATTTCATGCACCAGACTCGGATCTGAAAAGTATCTTGCTGTGTGATTTTCATTATTTGGGGCAAAAAGCAGAATTAGTTGAAGAATTTATACTGCATGATCTGTATTTTTTAACCGGTGATTTAAAGCCGCAACATTCGCTTTTTCTGCGTCAAAAAGCCCAACAATTACGACAGCTATTACTCGAGCAGATTTATGTCTGGGTCAATGGAGCTGAACGGGTCAGTACGTATTTAAAATGTCTGTGCATAGATGAAGCTGAAATTATTGATCAGCTGATGATGAATGCAGAGCTTTATCACTCGAAGATTTTGACGGATTATGTACTGAATAAAACGGCATTACCTGAAGCTATTGTTCACATGCTGCAACAGATTTGTTCTATTCAAGTGTTGTGTGGTGATGAGTTTTTACCCCTGCAACCCTTGATGGAATGTCTGGATGAATTCTGTTTTAGCGCCTCGCAGTTTTTACCTGCTGCCATGTATCGCATTATGGCGCTGTCATTTGAAGAGCGTTTTAATTTAAATGAGTTAATGGAGCATCAGGATGATATCCAGTTGCTGTATCGTCATGCACAAGAAAAAACACAATTATTAGGCTTTGTCCGGTTAATGCGACGCGAACTTTGGCAACGTGATGATTTATTGTCAAAGCATAATTTTCTTCATGCGACATCTACGGTTTGGCAGAAGAAAGTCGCAAAACTGCCAGTATTTGATTATCCACGTGCGGTGAACTGGTTGTTTAAACAATCCAGTGAAGTGCTGGATTGGCTTAGTCGCAACATTCAACACAGCAGTGTCAGAGTGGCTGTGACGGCTTTAAGTTTTGTGGATACCAGTCGGGTTCATCCACAAGTCATTTTAGCCAGCTTGCAATATTTTCAGCATTCTTCAGCGCGCATGTTTATTCATAGTTGTCACTATTTTGCGATGCAGGAAGCCTGGTTTGATCATGAGAATAATCATAGTGTGGTGTTAAAGGGGCAACAGCAAGCTCTGGATGATCATAGGATCGCGATTAGTCCTTCTATTTTGTATTTAGATGAATGGATGGAGCTCATGCGGAATGTCGCGAAAGGAAACGAGCAAATCGTTAAGAAAATTTATTTAGGTTTAAGTCGGGTGATGCAGGCTTATATGTTGCATCTACAGAAAATAACCCAGGCATTACCTGAAGCGCTCATGTTTTATATCCGTCCGGAAACCCATCAGAACCGTGATTTTTATACGGTATTACAGCGTTATAAAATGCCGCTGGATGAATTTAGGCAAATCTTTTATTTACGTGATCGGCATACCCGAGTGTCACTCTTTGATCCCTATGTACGCGATTATTTGGTCGATTATTTTACTCACAATAAAATGGTTCTAAAAAGTACCACCTGGATGGGGCTGTTTCATCAAGCGATTGATTGGCATGATCAAATCCAGAAACAGGAAATTATTGCGCAGTTAAAGAAAAATTATGCTGAAACTGTATGGCAACCACTGATGGTTGAGAAAAAGATTCAGTTTGCAGGTTGGAATTTTGAAGAGCTGGCAGATTTAGAGAGAATTATCGAAGAATCCAAAAGATGTCATCATTGTCTAGCAGTCAGCTATGCACAGCGTATTATTGATGGGGAATATGTGGCTTTTCATATGGCATCGCTAACAGGTACACATCATATGACTTTAGGCTGTCATCTGCGAGATGGGCAGTTGGTCTATGAGCAGTTGGAATATCCGCATAATCAAAAAGCTGAATATCTTTTTGTGAATGTCGCTCTGCAATTTATCTCCTGGTTAAATTTACAGTTAATCGCGGTTAAGTGACAGTTGCTGTCATTAAACTTTTTTCTGTGCTTAACTTTTAGGGAAAAAATCGGTAGGCTATAGCCGTTAATTTACGGTTATAGGTCTTATGAAACAAGAAACTGCACTCAAGCTTTTAAAAGCGGGCGAAAATGTCTTTTTAACAGGTTCGGCTGGTGCAGGGAAAACCTATACGCTCAATCAGTACATCAATTATTTGAAAGCCCGTAAAGTCCCAGTCGCAATTACCGCTTCGACTGGTATTGCAGCAACGCATATGAATGGCATGACTATTCATACTTGGGCGGGAATTGGCATCAAGGATTTTTTGTCCGATGCTGACCTGAAAAACATGAAAGAGCGTAAATACTTAAAAGAGCATTTAGAAAATGCCCAAGTGCTGATTATTGATGAAATTTCAATGTTGCATGCCAAGCAGCTCAATCTGGTGAATCAGGTTTTAAAATATTTTAAAGAAAGCGACGAAGCCTTTGGTGGTATTCAAGTGATTGTCGCGGGTGACTTCTTCCAGTTACCGCCAGTCGGTAAAAATGACGAACGTAATCGCGATAAATTCTGTTTTATGTCGGATGCGTGGGTCGAAGCAAAATTCCGGGTTTGTTATTTGACTGAGCAACATCGTCAGGGCAACGACTATTTAAATGACATTTTAAATGCCATTCGTAGTCAAAGTATTACGGCCGAGCATTTACAGGCTTTAGAGCAAACCCGCCAGCAGGATATTGGTGAAACCTTCACCCGTTTGTATACCCATAATATGGATGTGGATGCGATCAACTTTAAGCATCTGAATGCCATTGAAGCGGATGAGCGACAGTTTGAAGCGGTATGTGATGGTAATGACAAACTGATTGAAACTTTAAAGTCATCTGTGCGTGCACCTGAAAATCTCACCTTAAAGAAAAATGCCAAAGTGATGTTTGTGAAGAACAACTTTGATATGGGCTACATCAACGGCAGTTTAGGTGAAGTCATTGGTTTTGAAGAAGACGATGATCATGGCATTTTACCTAAAGTGAAGCTTACCGATGGCACAGTGCTGGTAGTGGCGCCTGAAACATGGTCGGTCGATAACGATGCTGGTAAAACCATTGCCAGTTTTCAGCAAATTCCACTTCGTCTGGCTTGGGCAATTACCATTCATAAGTCCCAAGGCATGACCTTGGAAGCGGCTGAAATCAATCTGGCCCACACTTTTGAGAAAGGTCAGGGCTATGTGGCAATATCACGGCTAAAAGCCTTAAATGGCTTAAAGCTGCTTGGGATTAATGAGCAGGCTTTGGAACTGGATAGTCTGGCGATTAAAGCCGATCGACGTTTTCAGGAATTGTCCGATGAAGCAGAAAATCACTTTGAGTCGATTGATTTAGCGCCGCAACATAAAGCCTTTATTCGTCATTGTGGCGGTACACTAAATGAAACTGAAATTCAGCGTAATGAAAAGAAAATAGCGAAAAGTGGCGGCAAAACCAATTATGCCACTGCAACCCTGGATGAAACGCGTGAGCTTTTTGTCGAAGGCTATGAAATTCAGGATATTGCGGTTGAACGTGGTTTAACCCCTGCAACGATTATCAATCATTTGGCGAAATTGCATAAAGAGCAGGGTCTGGATATTTCTGTAGCACATCCGGGTGAAGAAGTTGTTGAACAGGTACGGAAGATCTATAAGCGTTTAATGAAGCGTCAAAGTCCTGAAAACTTTAGTGAAGATGGTGTAATTAAGCTGCGTCCAATTGTGGAAGCGACTACACCTCGTATGGGTTATGATCAGGTGCGTTTGGCTTTACTTTTTGTTGAATAAGCCTCAATACTTCGATCAAAAAAGGACATCATTCGATGTCCTTTTTATTTGATTTTTTGCTGTTGTATGAATGTTGATGACTTATTAAATGTTACTGATTTGGGTTCCGCAGTCATCATACCCATGCCGGCAATCCATTCCTGAATCGGTTCATAATAGTGTACTTCTGAATCATATTCGCCACTTGCAGAAAGTGCTGCGAAAGCCGCAATCCAGACAAGAATTTCCTGACCGCCACGTCCGCCATCACGACGAATTTCATCATTGCTCATATTGGCTAAATAATCAAAATCCGCATTTTTAAAGCGCTGTAATAAGTCTTTATCCCATTCCGGGTTCAATGGTAGCGCTGCAGTTAAATCACCATTAGCAAGACGTTGTCCCACTGCAATGACTTTAGATTGACGGTTCTCACGTGCTTCTGCTGTCGGGTTACGGCCAGCAATTAAGAATTCCTGAACTTCGGGTGCTGCTGTGCTAATTTGCGGTGTCGGTGGATCATGCGATAAACCACCCGATCCAATAATTAAAACGCGTTCATCTAGGGTTTTAAGATATTCACCAATCACTTTACCCAGTTCAATCACACGTTTGGTACGGGGCATAGGGGCAGCAGCGCCATTAATAAACACCGGAATCACCGGATAACGATTAAGCTGACCTTCGCAAAGTAAATCGAGTGGTTGGGTAAAACCATGATCGGCTTGCATGCGATATGAATAGGAAATATCAATATCGTGATCTAAACAGTGTTCAATTAAACCGAGGGCTTTATCTTCTGGAACGTCCAATGGTGCAGGTCCGTAGTTCCAGTCACCCGCAGCAGTTGCACGCACACCGACACAGAAACTCGGCATCAGGTCATAAAAGAAGCCATTAAAATGGTCTGGACCAAAGACCACAATCAGCGTGGGATCATAGGCTTTAACCTGTTCCGCCAGTTTTTTAAATGTTGCGCGTGCAGCTGCTTCAATCTCTGCAGGAGGAGATGCAAAATCCAGTAACGGCGTGTGCGAGACACATATGAGTTTTATGGGCATTTTTTCTCTCAAATCTGCATTTATTAATGATTTGAGCTTAAATATAAAGTGACAGGTAAATACAATATTTATCTTTGATCAAGCCATAGTAAAAACATTCATATTAACCAGATGTCGTTAGGTTTATTATTTTTAGCGGATTGAAATATATTTGTTTATTTTATTTTTGATGGGTTTTAGATAGATGGTTTTGGAAAGATCTTAGTCAGTTTGGTTTTAATTCCTGCAAGGCTAAGACCAAAGTTCTAAAGAGGTCTAGATTTCTCAGTTGGGGATTGTGGGAAAGATTATTTAAAGTTAAATTTGAGGCATTATAAAAGTAATACTTTAAGTTGAAAAAATAATTTGTTATGTTGTTTTTGAATAACAACAATTTGAATAAGTTTTAAAATAGAAAATAGGATGACTTTTCTATCACTCAAAACAATTAAAAAAATAAAAGGGAAAATTTATGAAACAGTATCAGAGAGCGGCACTCGCTTTAGTGGTAGCCAAACTGGAATTTGGAAACACTAAATCTAATATTTATGATTATAACGAAAGCACATATCCTCAAATAAGCGGCGATGTAAATCAACATGAAGCCAAACTTTATGATTATCAGCGATCAGTCATGTTTGAGGGGCGACATACCGGTCGAGAGTTCAATTTATATGATTATGGTCATAGTGAATTTATCAGTTTAAAGAAGAAAGGTGTAAAAAAATACGAAGGTTATCATTATGGAAATTCGAGTTATTTCGAGATTACGATTTCAGGTTCTAGCCTAAGTTTTTATGACTTTGGTACCGGGCAATATTATCACTTTTCATAATAGGTGATTTTTTATCTCATATAAAAATAACCCCTAAAAATGGGCTATCTTTAATCTGTGCTTGCCAGTTGTTTGCTTCAACTGTAACTGTTTGGGCTTTAGTCAAAAATTCGACTTGGGTAGATTCACCTTTCCGATATGACTCGCAAGCAAATTTAAGTTCACGCTTTGCCCCAACACGTGGATAGCCAAGAATGTGAGAAGTAATCGTCATGATGTTTTTCCTGCAAGGAGATTCTTTTTGTTGAAAACATCATCGAATAAAATTAAACATGAAATAAACTAATTAATTTTATGGTATATTGAATTTAATTCATTATTTTTCTTTTGAAAATTTATCTGCGTGTTTGTCTTTAAGTAGAATTATTTTTTATGAGATTCTCTCACATGTAGCTTTGCTGCATGTCTTGCACTCGGACAAAGTTTCATTTTTCGGATCCTCCTTTACATGTTAGAAATTCGTCATTTAAAAACCTTAACTGCCTTGCGTGAGCATGGTTCATTGGTGGCTGCTGCCAATGATTTGTGTTTAACGCCCTCAGCAATTTCTCATCAACTGAAAGAACTGGATCATTGGTATGGGGTAGAGGTGGTAAATCGCCGTAGTCGCCCGGTCACTTTTTCTAATGTTGGACAGCGTTTACTCAAATTGGCTGATGATGTATTGCCACAAATTCAGATTACCCAAACCGATATTACCCGCATTGTACATGGTCAAACCGGGCGTATTATTTTCTCCTCAGAATGTCATAGTTGTTTTGACTGGTTGATGCCTTTGCTCAATCAATATCGTCATTTATATCCAGATGTGGATCTGGACTTTGCTTCAGGTTTTGAATCCAATCCACATGAACTTTTGCAAAATGCAGAATTTGATCTGTTGATTACTGCAGATCCGATTGCTTTAAAAGGCATCGAATATTTCCCGATTTTTGAATATGAATCACGTCTGGTTTTATCGAATACCCATCCATTGGTACGTGCCGAACGTATTACCGTTCAAGAGTTGGCAGATGAAACCCTGATTACTTATCCGGTCGATAAGCACCGTTTAGATATCATGGCGAAACTGTTTATTCCTGCAAATATCCAACCGAAGCACATACGCACCACAGATTTAACTCAGATGCTGATTCAGTTGGTGGCGAGTGGTCGAGGTATTGCGGCACTTCCAGATTGGGTGGTGAATGAATATGAGCAAAAAGGCTGGGTGACTTCACGCCGTTTAGATTGTGTCTCTTCTACAGGCTTGCGCCGTACTCTGTATGCGGGCTATCGAACCGAAGAGAAAGAGAAAAGTTATTTTGAAGGCTTTTTAAAGCAATTAGCTAAATTCTCGCAAAAGCGTAATCAATATTATTCTGCTTAAAAAGGATACGCTGGATTTTGCACAAGTTCACAGCTTTAGACGGAATTTTCTTATGGCCTGAGTCAATACAGACTGATTGTTCTCAGCTCTTAGCTTATCTAAATCAGCGATAAATTACCGTTTTTATTCTTGCTAGTCTAGCGCTGGAATCGCTAAAGGAGAAGGTTGTGAGTTCCGCGCATTGGCTTAGCAAAGATTTATGGATTATTGCAGCAGGATTTGTCGCTGCCATGCATGTCGGGAAGTTACCACCTGCGGTTCCTGTCCTGCAAGCCGAGTTAGGCATCAGTTTGGTGCAAGCCGGTTTTTTATTGTCCTTGGTGCAAGTTGCCGGTATGTGTATGGCATTACTACTGGGCAGTTATACCGCTAAAATTGGCTTAAAACGCTGTGTATTATTCGGATTAAGTTTACTCGCAAGCGCCAGTTTTATTGGCGGTTTTGTCCAAACGTTCTCAGGGTTGCTGGCACTGCGTGTGGTAGAAGGTTTTGGATTTTTACTGATTACCTTAAGTGGTCCTGCTTTTATCCGCCAACTAGTTCCGGTCGAGCAGTTGCAAGCCAAGATGGGGCTATGGAGTGCCTATATGGGGGGTGGAATGGGAATAGGCTTGCTGTGTACCCCATTCCTGCTCAATAGCATAGGTTGGCAAGGGGTTTGGATTTGCTTCGGGTTATTATCACTTGCCTTGGCATGTGTGATTTACACGATTATTCCCGCAGCGCAAACCCATACGCAGTCGGTTGCAGTTTTTGATTTAATTAAACTGACTTTAAAATATCCTCCAGCCTGGATTTTGGCAATTATTTTTGGTACATACGCCGGACAATGGTTTAGTCTGGTCGGTTTTTTACCCAGCATTTATCAGCAATATCAAATTTCTTTAGCGATGGCAGGGGCCTTAACGGCTATTGTGGCGATTGCCAATGCCATTGGTACCTTTGCTTGTGGCTTACTGTTACAGCGTGGTTTTCGGCCTCAAACTTTAGTCCAAACCGGTTTTACCACCTTAATGGTCTGTGCCCTGAGTTTTTATCTGTTACGCGAATTCTTGCCCTTTATTCTGCAATTTATATTGGTTTTGAGCTTTTCATTATTTGGCGGTTTAGTAGCAGCGGTCGTGTTTTCTCAAGTGTTAAATTTTTCCGTAAAGCCGATTGCCATTACCACCACGATTGGGCTGGTGTTGCAATTTTCAGCCACCTCGCAATTCCTGTTGCCACCTTTGATTGCCTCAATTGTACTGGCTACAGGAGGATGGTTTTGGGTGGGAATTTTAATGGCAACCCTGTCTCTGATTGGCATGCTTTTATCCAGAATCTTATTTCGAAAAGCTGCATAAATTGGGCAGAATAAGCCTGCCAAGTGCCAGTGGTCAGGCTTAAGATTAAAAATTCAAGAATGACCGATAAACAAAGTCAATATTCCGGCGGCGATCAAAGAACCCACAGGGACACCGCGCAATATCGCAACACCTGCAACTGTCCCGATGAGTAAGCCTGCAACTACATCCGGTTGATTGCTCATCAGCTTAACCCCACGTCCACCCAGCCAGGCGACTAAAACCCCAATCGCAATGGCCAGTAAGGATTTCCAGCTCATAAAGGATTTTAAAATCGCATCTCCCGGAATTTTTCCACTGGCAATCGGGGTTAAAACACCAATGGTTAAAATAATGATGCCAATATTTAAACCGTGTTGCTGCAAGTAAGGGAAAAATTCACTCAGCGGGGTAATTCGAAAGACAATTAAAACACCAGCGGCAATCGTGACTGCACTATTATGACTAAAGATACCGCAAGCCAATAACACCAGCAGAACGATCAGATTTAAATCTAAATTGGACATTACTTTAAGGGAGAGTGGGAAAAATAGCACCTATTGTATCGGTTTTTGAGTATGGATTTACTTTAAAGGGGGTGAACAATAAAATTAGCCTGCATTTCAGTATAGAATGCGCCTTTCATGATAGTTATAGGGTGAGGTTTATGTTTTTGGAAAAGATGTTGCAATCGCAGGGTTTCGGTTCGCGTAAACATTGCCAGCAGCTCATTAAAAATGGAGCGATTGCCATCCAAGGTGAAGTCATCACCAATGCAAAACATAAACTGGATTTAAATAATTTAAGTTTTTCCGTGTATGGTGAAAGTTTTGATTATCGTGAAAAGGTCTATATTGCTTTAAATAAGCCTCAAGATTATGAATGTTCCCATCAAGCGACCCATCATTTTAGTGTGTTTGACCTTTTTGATGATGTGTTGATGAACCGTGGTTTGCAATGTGTAGGACGTTTAGATCAGGACACCAGTGGGCTTTTATTGCTTACAGATGATGGTCAGTTTCTGCAGGCATTAACCCATCCAAAAAAACACGTGGCTAAAGTCTATCGAATGCAGACCGCCGATGCTGTGACAGGGCAACAGATTCAGCAATTGCAACAGGGCGTAGAATTACGCAATGAATCCGGTGTTTTTGCAGCGACAGATGTGATTCAACTTGCAGAACATGAATTACAGCTGACCATTCATCAAGGTGTTTATCATCAGGTGAAACGGATGTTGGCTGCAGTGGGGAATAAAGTTGAACGATTACACCGTCAGCAAATTGGTGCTTTAGCACTTCCTGAATTAGAGCAAGGGGAGTGGATTTATTTAACGGAACAACAAGTAGAGCTTGCCAAGACACGCATGGTTATTTAAGGAAACAATGATAGATTTTAAATTCATCATCTTTCACAAAACCCATTTGTTCATAGAGTTTATGTGACTGGTAATTGCTTTTTTGAGTTTCCAGGCTGATGCGTAGTGCATTTTCATGGCGTGCAAATAAAATGGCCGTATCAATCAGTTGCTTTGCTGAACCCTGACGTCGAAACGTTGGGGTGACATAAACATCATCTAAAATATAATAGATAGAGCAAGCTACAGAAGAAAAACCTAAATAAAGTAAAATAAAACCGGTAAAGACATCGTCTTTGATATGAATAAAAATCACACTTTCCTGATTTTCAAAGCGTTTTTTTAAGAATTGATAAGATAAATTTATGTTGGAAGAAGCACCATAAAATTGGCGATATTCATCGAATAAAACTGCAAGTGGATGTAAATCTTCTAGAGTTGCGCGTCTTACGATCATTCCATACTCCATGCTTTTTTTATCTTCGCATGAAGCATAACTAATTTTTTATATTCAGTTTTTTAAAATTTGTTTGTAAATGCAACACTGTTAAGTTTTGTCACTTTCACCCAAAATAGCATTCAGCTCTTCAAACAAATCTAAATGCTCATCATCTAAAATAAATTCTTCGTCAGCATCAACAACTTGTTCTGCATCATCATTTAAAGTGCTTTGTTGTTGCTTTAATTTACGGATTTTATGCAGTTGTTCAAGGTTAATACTTTGATTTTCAATTGAAAAAGGGATTGATTTGGTTAGAACGACTTGTTTAAAAAAAAGTCGAACCGCTTGTGCTGGCGTAATCCCCAATTGTTTAAACACCGCAAAAGCATGCTTTTTTTCTTGGGAGTCAAGTCTTATTTGATAAACTTCTGTTTTTCTCATGATTTTTTGAATACATCTAATTACTTAACTTTTCAGCATTTATTTTAATCAAATCTAATGTAATTTCAATATTCATACACTATATTTACGAAAATAAATTGTAATGACAAGCATATTACAATGTCAATTCAAACCTGGATGAAAATTCCATCTCTTGAAAAGTGACTGGATCATTGAAGCAAATATGCTTTGCTAAAAGCTGTAGTGGTGCTGAAAAATCATCTTCCCTTTTATGCTCTACCTCCGGATAAAAAGGATCATTTTTGATGGCAATGCCTAAACTGCTCAAGTGAACACGCAACTGATGTTGCTTACCGGTGATCGGTTTAAGTTCATATTTTGCCCAGACCGAGTCATGTTCAATTAAATGAATTTCCGTTTCACTATTTATTTTTCCTTCAACCACCTGCATCGTATAAAAGGGTTCACCTTTTTCCATTCGATAGCGTGTATAACAAGGAAATGTTAAATCTGCATGAAAAGGTGCAATCGCATGATAGGTTTTTTTAACCCGCCGTTGTGCAAACATGTCTTGATAGATCGCTCGACTAGACACCTGTTTCGAGAATAAAACCACACCTGCCGTTTCACGGTCGAGTCGATGAATCGGGGTTAAAAACTCATTCCCCGTTTGTTTTTTTAAACGTACCAGTAATGTTTCTTGCACGTATTGACCGGTTGGGCTGATGGTTAAAAAGTGCGGTTTGTCGATGACTAACAAGTGCTCATTTTCAAATAAAATTTCATGTTCAAAGGGAACATGAATTTCATGTGCTAGAAAACGGTAGTAAAACACATGGCTATTTTCAATATAATCAGAATAAAAACTTAAGATATTTCCCATGGCATCATAAATTAAACCATCCGCAAAGCGTTGCTGCCATTCATCGGCTGCAATATGCCGAAACTGCTGACAGAGGTATTGATACACACTGGTTGGTGCAGGAGAAATTCTAGGAAGGAATACTTTGCTTGCGCTTACGCCATCAATCATTGGCGGAATAAATTCAGTGCTGGTCATGTGATGTGTCGTAGATCAATCTGTCGTTCATAGAAATTAATGATATTTACAATGAAATGTAGGAAAAGTTACACATTTGGAAGTGCGAGCATGGGCAATAAAGCGGTGCGATGCTATCATAATTGTTCTTTTGAATCATGTCGTGAGTAATATGCAGTATTCATTTAATTTAGCCTTAAACAATGAAGACGATACCCAAAATTTAGCACAGGTTTTGGCGCAGCATTTTAGCACGGGCGTGGTTTATTTAATTGGTGATTTAGGTGCGGGAAAAACCACACTGACACGCTATTTTTTGCAAAGTTTAGGGCACAAAGGTGCGGTAAAAAGCCCAACTTATACCTTGGTTGAACCCTATAATATTAATGGCAAAGATATCTTTCATTTCGATTTATACCGTTTAAATGACCCTTATGAACTTGAGTTGATGGGTATTCGCGATTATTTAGAAACACCGAATGCGCTGTTTTTATTTGAATGGCCTTCAAAGGGTGGCGATGAAATTCCACAAGCGGACCTCATTATTAATATTGAAAAGTCCGAAGATGAACTGACGCGTACGGCGAGTTTAAGTTTCTCATCGGCAGCATTAAAACAAGCATTAGAGAGTCAATTAAACAATGCGTGATGATTTAAGTCTACGTCGTATTCATACCCTTAATCCTGCACTGGCAAACCAGATCGCTGCAGGTGAGGTGATTGAGCGTCCAGCATCGGTGGTGAAAGAATTATTAGAAAATTCAATTGATGCAGGTGCGACTGAACTTATTATTCGCGTTGAACAGGGTGGCAGTACCTTAATTGAAATCATAGACAATGGTCATGGTGTTCATCCGGATGATTTGGCTTTGGCAGTTATGCGTCATGCCACCAGTAAAATTCAAACTGCGGATGATTTACAGGCCATTGTCAGTTTAGGGTTTCGTGGTGAAGCCTTGGCCTCGATTGCTGCGGTTTCACGTTTAACCCTGACCAGCAGTCAAAATGATGAGGGAATCGGTTATCAGGTGGAAGTAAACGGAACCGCTTTTGATCATCAGGAAATTCAAGCGGTCGCGACTCAAAAAGGCACCCATATCCGGATACAGGATCTGTTTTTTAATGTGCCTGCACGTCGTAAATTTTTAAAAAAGCAGGGCACTGAGTTTGGTCATATTGAAGAAATTGTCCGTCGTCTGGCCTTAACCCATTTTGATATCCGTTTTGTTTTAGAGCATAACAATAATATTCGTTTGAATCTGCCGGTGGCTGATAGTGGCGAACTCCGTTTTCAACGTGTTCAGCAATTATTGGGGCGCCAATTTACTGAAAATGCTTATTGGATCGATGCCGATAGCATTAGCATGCGTCTATCTGGCTGGCTCGGGCATCCATCCGATGCACGTTCACAAGCGGATTTGCAGTATGTCTACGTGAATGGGCGTATTGTAAAAGATAAAACTATCTCACACGCCTTGCGTATGGCTTACGATGGGATTTTGCATGGTCATCAACATGCGGCATATTTATTGTTTCTAGAAATTGATCCTGAAAATATTGATGTCAATGTACATCCAACCAAGCATGAGATCCGTTTTTTAAATCAACGTGAAGTGCATGAATTTGTGCGCCATTTTGCCAAAGAAACGCTATCTCAGTTTCAAACGGCAAGTGCTGACTTGGCTCAGGCCATGAAAACGCAAGAGGAAACTGTTCATCAACCTCAAACGCAACATCCGCGTTATCAGGAGCAGTTTCAACTCCATCGTGCTGTTGAAACTGCGCAGCCGGTAATGTCAGTTGAGTCATCTACTGAATTATTAACTGATTTTAATGCTTCTAGCCTGCAAACCGTTCAATATTCATCTCAGCCTTCACAAAGTCGTTATACGGGTTCACAGCAGCTGAATAATGCCTTACAAAGCTATTTGGCGCCATTACGTGAATCAACCTCACCGACGGTAGATGCAGCGTTGAATCAATTTGAACAAAGTGCAGCCGTTCATGTTGATGAACATCCACTGGGTATTGCAATTGCACAATTGCATGGCATTTATATTCTGGCTCAGAACACTGAAGGTCTGATTATTGTCGATATGCATGCCGCGCATGAGCGGATTGTATTGCAACAGATGAAAGCCGCGTGGGATAAACCTGAATTCTGGACATCACAACAGCTGCTTATTCCTAAAGTCATCAGTATTAGTCGTATGCAAGCCATGCGGGTAGACGAGCTGAAAGATCAGCTTGCGCGTTTAGGTCTTGAAATTGACCAATATGGCGATGAGCAGGTGATTGTACGTGGTGTACCTGCCATTTTACATAAGGCCGATTTTGAAGCTTTAGTGCCTGAATTATTGAATGATTTAGATCCGAATGATGAAGCTCAAGGCTTGCTGCAAAAGCGTGACCAAATTTTGGCGGGAATGGCGTGTCATGGCGCAGTTCGTGCGCATCGTATCCTGAGTCTTTCTGAAATGAATGCTTTGCTGCGTCAAATGGAACAAACCGAATTTGCCAGTCAGTGTAATCATGGACGTCCAACCTGGCGTGCATTTCCACTTTCACAATTAGATAAACTTTTTGCTCGAGGAGAGTAGTTGTACATGTCAAATCAATTGCCGGTCATCAATTTAATGGGACCAACTGCAAGTGGTAAAACCGCTTTGGCATGTGAACTTTATGAGCAAGGTCGTTTTGAGCTGATTTCCGTCGATTCTGCGCTAGTTTATAAAGATATGGATATTGGTACAGCCAAACCGACAAAAGAAGAGCAGACGCGCTATCCGCATCATTTGATTGATATTATTACGCCCCTAGAAGTGTATTCGGCAGCCAATTTTGTCGAAGATGCCTGTGTATTGATTGATGATATTCATGCACGTGGTAAAACACCGATTTTGGTGGGTGGAACCATGCTTTATTTCAAGGCTTTGCTGGAAGGCTTATCCAGTAATTTACCCAGTGCAGATCATGCTATTCGGGCTGAAATCGAAGCGCAAGCCGAGCAGCAAGGCTGGGAGGCGGTTTATGCAGAATTGTGCCGTGTTGATGCTTTAGCGGGGCAGAAATTCAAGATCAGTGATAAGCAACGCATCATCCGTGCATTGGAAGTATTTAAGCTTACAGGGCAGCCGATTACAAAACTACAAGCCGAGCAACCTAAAAATATACCCTATCGTTACACTTTTCATAATCATGCTTTATTGCCCGATCGTGTAGAATTACATAAACGTATTGAACAGCGGCTTAAAACGATGTGGGATATCGGATTTTTACATGAAGTAGAAGGTCTGATTGAAAAATACGATTTAAATGATAATTTACCCTCAATGCGCTCTGTCGGTTATCGTCAAACTTTAGAATTCTTGCAAAAAAGTGATCAAAGTAACGAAAAACGGCAAGAAATGGAGGATAAGTCTTTGTTTGCGACACGACAACTTGCAAAACGTCAATATACCTGGTTAAGATCTTTGCAAGAATTGCATAATTTTAAAACATATTTGACGATAACGCAGGCTCAAGAAGACTTGCGAAACTGTTACGGATAAAGCAAAATTTAGTAACTATCTTTTTATAATTTTTATTTGAATAATAAAGATAGTTTTTTGCGCTGATTTTTAAATTTTTTGGAGTTATAACATGTCTAAAGGTCAAACTTTACAAGATCCGTTCTTGAATTCTCTCCGTAAGGAACGCATCCCTGTTTCTATCTTCCTTGTTAACGGTATTAAATTACAAGGTCATATTGAATCTTTTGACCAATATGTCGTTTTATTAAAAAATACTGTAAGCCAAATGGTTTACAAACATGCGATTTCTACAGTAGTTCCTGCACGTAACCCACGTCCTGCTGGTGCTCCTGCTGGTGCTCAAGGCGCTCCTGGTGGTTTTGGTGCTCAAGGCGGCTTCGGCGGTCAAACTGGTGGCTTTGGTGGTCAAGGCGGCTTTGGCGGTCAAGGCGGCTTCGGCGGTCAAGGCGGCTTCGGCGGTCAAACTGGTGGCTTCGGTGGTCAAGGCGGCTTCGGTGGTCAACAAGGTGGCTTCGGTGGTCAAGGCGGCTTCGGTGGTCAATCAACCCCTGGTTTTGAAGGCGAAACAAAATTTGAAGATTCTCAAGACGACGAAAATAATCGTTAATCGTTAATTGTTGATTCTTAAAAACCTCTCCTGGTGAGAGGTTTTTTTTATTTGAAAATTTATAGTTTTAAAATGAATGAGGCTGTCAAATCTTTATATAGAGCTGTGCTGCATTTTGATGAAATAAAAAAACCAGTTGTTGATCACAACCGGTTTTTTAAGAATTAAATAAATCAAGTTTATTTATTTTTTTTACGATCCAGACTCGGATCCTTAATTTCAACAAAAGCATTGCTACGAATTTCACGTAACCAACTATCTAGCTCGGCATCAAATTGGCGTTCACCTAGAATTTGACGCGCCATACGTTCTTGATATTCACGCGTCATATCTTGTTGGCGAGTATCCATCACTTGAAGAATATGCCAACCAAATTGTGTCTGGAAAGGGGCACTGGTTTGACCTACAGGTGTGCTTTTCATCTGTTTTTCAAACTCAGGAACCATAACACCCGGGCTAACCCAGCCCAAGCTACCTCCATCGCGAGCAGAACCTGGATCATTGGAGAAAGTTGCAGCTAATACTGCAAAATCTTCACCCGCTTTTAAGCGATTATAAATGCTGTCAATTTGCTGTTTTGCATTTTCAGGACTCACCACTTCAGAAGGTTGAATCAAGATATGGCGTGTTTTATATTGATAAACAATGGCTTTTTGCTCTGCACCTTTACGATCTAATAATTTTAAAACATGTATTCCATCTTGTGCAGGAATGAGGTCAGTTGTTTGTCCTGCTTGTAGAGGGCTTACACGTGCTGCAAGTTCGCCTGGAAGGTCAGACAGATTACGAAAGCCTGTATCTGAACTTTCTACTTTTACACCATTGGCAGTGAATTTTTTATCAATTGCACTAATGTCATTACTGTCTTTTAGTACAACCTTTACTTGTTCTGCAACTTTTTCAATATTTTTATCACCCGAAATACGAACATGCAGGACATGAACTTGTTGGCCTAATGCTGCTTGACCTTGCGGGGTTTTTAGAAAATTTTCCACATCTTGATCACTGATTTTAATGCGTGACATCACCACTTGTTGACGTAGACGATTGATGGCTAAATCTTCTGCAATACGGTTACGCAAGGATTCATAAGTTCCTGGTGCAATCCCATCCAGTTTTTGCTGAAACGCTTCTAGGCTTTTGCTGCCAGACTGCGCAGCAACTTTAAGCACAGCTTCATTAAGCTCTTTTTCATTGGGTTTAATGTTATAGCGTTTGACTTGCTCAAGCTGTGCTTGGCGAATAATCAGCTGGTCAAGTGCTTGTTGTTGCAAATATTGCACTGGGGGAACGGGTTTTTTTTGAGCTTCGAGTTGATGTTTTATTTCTGTAATACTTTGATCTAAATCACTTTTTAAAATAACACTGTTGTCTACCAAAGCAACCACTTCGTCTGTTGGTTGTGCGAATGTAGCCATTGATGACGAAAGGGCTAAAGCAAGAGCAGTCGCTTTAAAAAAATGTTTTAACTGTATTGTCTTCATTAACGTTCTGTCCAAGATTGATTAATTTTATTAAAACCTAGAATACGATTTTCTAGTAATGATGAAAGCTTTTTGTTGAAACCGCCTAAACCTTTCAGGCTGACTTCAGCCATAATGGCGCGTTTTGCATTTACGCCTTCCGCATTTACATCGTCTAGGTCATTATAATAAGAGCGTCCATACACCGAAATGCCCCAGCAACAGGCTTCATAATTTACACCCAATAGATATTCACGCGCGACGTTGTTGTCTATGTCGTATTGAGCATGTCCCATAATGCGCCAGTTATTAGATACAGGCTGAATGAAAGATGCAACGACTTGGTCATATTGCTTTTGTCTGTTTGGAATATCTTTGCGATAGAAGTAACCTACATTATATAGATTACCTTGATCACCGGTGTAATAGAGCTGCAAGTCACGTTGAGCATTGTCGCCATTCGACATCCATGCCGAGTTTGCACCAATAGTGAAATTTTGTGACAGTTGACTAGATACGCTTAAAACAGGACCGGTACGACGCTCAGTATCAAACTGATCAGATTCATTATCTAGTTTTACACGACGATCTTCGAAGTAAAAGCTTTGTCCAACACTGGTTTTTAAACGTTCCAGACCAATTTCATCAAATAAGCTATAACTTAGACCTAGAGATAAAAAATTGTTGTCTTCTAAACGGTCATGACCATAAAAGCGACGTGGGCTGAACAATTGATCATAGTTAATAGATGCAGTCGCTGAGTCGAAGTTTGGATAGCCATCTTGGTTTTTATACGGTGCATAGGCATAAAATGCACGTGGAGTGATGGTTTGCAGGTATTTACCATCTTTTTCAAAGGTCAGGCCGGTATCCAAAGTGAATTGCGGTACAGTTACCGATTGATTTTCATTAGAAGAATTCAGGTCTTGATTCGCATTAATGGTATCTTGATCGTAGAAAGTGTTGACGTTACGAATAGACACTTCTGGAATGACAAATGACCACGGATTACGGTAGTTGTAACGAACAGCAAAGTCATTGTAAATACGCGTACCGCTTGGCTCAAATGAACCCGTATTGGTTGAATCTGCAATACTGATGTCTTTTTTAAAGTAGGCAGTATCGTTATTGAATTCGTATTGTAAACCTAGTGGGTTACCCGTCTTATAATTTAACAGGAATTGTGGTAAACGGGCATAAGGGCGGTCTTCATCAGATACCGTCTTATCCAGAGTCTGGAAGTCTTCAACTTTTAACTGGGCTTTTAAGCCGGGAATGCCATTTTTATAGTTAACTTCCCAAGCGCGACGCAAGTTTAAGTCGGTCTTCGAGTTGGGATTGTTATTTAAATCGGCAAAATAATCTTTATCTGATGCATAATTATAATCTAGGTTGGTAGAAAATTGATCGTTGATTTGCCAGTTATGTAATAGATGTAAGTCTTTACGGTCTTGGCCCTCATATTTGTCATCCGAAGCTAAATAACCACCCCAAATCATACCTGAGCCGAAATTTTCGGTTAAATAACGGAATTCGCCTTCAAGCATTGCGCCGCGATCAGCAATATATCGCGGCGTAACCGTAGCATCGTAATTCGGTGCTAGATTTAAATAAACTGGAACAGCAAGTTCTATACCACCATCATTGGTAAAGCCGAAACTTGGTGTCAAAATACCGGTAGTGCGGCGGTCATCAATCGGGAAGTTAAAGTAAGGAACCGCTAAAACTGGAACATCTTTAACATACAGCTTGGTGCCGCGAGTTTCACCGCGACCTGTTTCCTGATTTAAAGTGATTTTATTGGCTTGGATTTTCCAGGTTGGCGTTTCATCCGGCGGGCAGGTGCTGTAAGTTGCATTGTTCATTACCACAACATTTTCAGAAGTACGGGCAATTTTTTCAGCATGCCCGTGTGCATGCTGTTCTTCTGAAATATAGAAACTGTTGTTTAAATCACCTTGCTGGGTTTTTAAGTTGTAATTGATTTGATCACTTTGTGCGAGTAATCCGGCTTGCGCCATTTGCACACGACCTTCTGCATTGGCAAAAGTTTGGGTTTTATCGATGGTGATTTTGTCGGCACGAATTTGACGGCCTTGTTGATCAATCAGTACGTTGCCTTGAAGAACCGAGTCACCATTAGGATCGTAATGACCATAATCGGCAGTGACGACAGACGTGGCTTTAGATGTTTCTACGGCTTTGGTTTCTGGGCTAATCGGGGTAACCCAGGCACCTTGACAATAGGCAGAGCTTAAATATTGTCCTTTACGTTGTTGCGCTTCAGGCGATGATTTATCAACGTAATATTGTTCAAAAAAATGTTGTCCAGGATAAGCTTCCTGAATGCTGTCCTGCATTTTTTGGTTGTCGACAGTCGAAGCTGGAAGTGTGGACTCAGCATAGCTTGAAATCGAGCTGCCACATAAAAGGGTCAAGATAGCAGTCGCTAAAGGATTAAATTTGAACTGATGCTTCATTTGTATCATTAACCAAGTATGCTTAATCGCAATTAATTATTCTCGCATCATAGAGAAAAAGTTGATAAGTGGCTACACTTAGTACTTTAAAAACTCAGCCTGTTTTAGAATTTATCGCAAATGAAAACACAACGTGAACAAATCATACATACATGGATTAAATCTGTACTTGATTCAGATCAATTTGAAATTAATTTTTTGTCAGGCGATGCAAGCTTCCGTCGTTATGCACGAATCAAGCTGAATAATAAAACATTTATGCTCATGGATGCACCACCAGAAAAAGAAGATTGTGTGCCTTTTGTGACGATTGACCAGTTTTTCGATACACATGGTGTTCGAGTACCCCATATCGTTGCTCAAGATTTGCAGCAAGGCTTTTTGTTGCTGGAAGATTTTGGTGATGTTTTGCTCTCAACTTTGCTTAACGATGACACGGTTGATGGCTATTATGCGCAAAGTTTTAAGCAGTTAATTGAATTGCAAGCAATTGATGGTACACAAAACTTTCCGGCTTATTCCTATGAAAAACTCATTTCTGAAATGGAATTGCTTACAGAGTGGATGCTGCCTTCATTACAGGTTCAACCCACTCAAGATGAACAAGCCTTAATTAAACGTACCTTTGCGATTTTGGCCAATGCAGCATTGGCGCAACCGCAAGTGATTGTACACCGTGATTTTCATAGCCGTAACTTGATGAAAATTGAAGGTGAGACAGATCTCGGGGTGATTGATTTCCAGGATGCCGTGATTGGCGCAGATACTTACGATTTGATTTCAATCACGCGTGATGCTTATGTACAGTGGAATGCAGATCAAGTTTATCAATGGTTTAAAGTTTTCTATGACTTGTTGCCTGAAGCGGCAAAACAAGATCGCGATTTTGAACAGTTTAAAAAAGATGCCGACATGATGGCGATTCAACGTCATATTAAAATTTTGGGTATCTTTGTGCGTTTATTTGAACGTGATGGAAAAACAGGTTACTTGAAAGATTTGCCACGTGTCATGTGGTATTTACTTGAAGAAAGTAAAGATTATGCAGAGCTTCAACCCTTTATGCAGTTTATCCAAGCGAAAGTGATGCCGAAATTTGAAGCCCAATATGGAACATATGAGGTTGCTGCATAATGAAAGCGATGATTCTTGCGGCGGGAATGGGGAACCGTATGCGTCCACTGACGCTGCATAAGCCAAAGCCTTTGCTTGAAGTGGGTGGCAAGCCACTTATTGTTTGGCATATTGAAAAATTAAAAGAAATCGGTGTGACTGAAATTGTCATCAATACCGCGTGGTTGGGTGAAAAACTGGCTGCAGCTTTAGGTGATGGTTCACAGTTTGGCGTAAATATTCTGTGGTCGCATGAAGGCGAAGGCCTGGAAACAGCTGGAGGTATTATCAATGCCTTGGCATTATTGGGCACAGAGCCGTTTATTTTGGTCAATGGCGATGTCTGGACCACCATGGATTTTGGTTCTTTATTAAATGTGCAGCTTGCAAAAGATTTAGCACATCTGGTATTTGTAACCAATCCAGAACAGCATCCGAATGGTGATTTTACCTTGTCGAATGGTCGTGCCTATACCTTTGAACAACAACAACCGGGTGAATCGCTCACTTATAGCGGTGTAGCAGTGATTCATCCTAAAATGTTTGATGGTCTGGAAGGCGGTAAACGCCCGTTGGCACCCCTGCTGAAACAAGGCATGCTGGAACAGAAAATATCTGCTTCGAAGATGCATGCGGTTTGGGTAGATGTTGGCACTCCAGAACGATTAAGTGTACTGGATCAACAAATTAAGCAAGGCTTGCACGCTTAAGTGCGTATTCACTAAGCACTCGCTACTGTGACTTCATGTATAAATCGGTATACTTCACCTAACTTTTTCGAGACGTTAATTGTATATGCATACGTTTTTTCAAGAACTCAAGCAGGGTAGTCAAGCTTTGGGTTTAGAGCTCAGTGATGAGGCTTTAAATTTATTACTCAAATACCAAGATGCTTTGGTATTGTGGAACAAAGCATACAATTTGACTGCAATTCGCGATCCAAAGGAAATGCTGGTTAAACATTTGCTGGATAGCTTAAGTATTTTAAAAGACTTGCCACAAGGGCGTCTGCTGGATATTGGTACCGGTGGCGGTATGCCGGGCATGATCATTGCATTGTGTCAGCCAGAACGTGAATGTGTTTTGCTGGATTCAAACGGCAAAAAAATTCGTTTTTTGAAGCAATTTATTGCGGATTTAAAACTAAAAAATGTGATTGCAGTACAAACGCGTGTCGAAAATGAAGACAGCATCAATGACTTGGGTCAATTCGATGTCATTACCAGTCGTGCCTTTGCATCATTAACCGACTTTGTTGCTGCATCGAAACCTTATATGCATGAAAACAGTATTATTGCGTCAATGAAAGGCTTAATTCCTGAAGAAGAAGTAGCCGCCATTAAGCAAGAATTTAGCTGTGAGATCATTGCATTAAAGGTTCCGCGATTGGATGAACAGCGTCATCTGCTTTTGTTAAAACGTATTTAATTATTTTCGAAGGATTGGGGTTACCATGGCACAAATTATTGCGATTGCGAACCAAAAAGGTGGTGTAGGCAAAACCACAACCGCAGTAAATTTGGCAGCATCGTTAGCTGTGTTAAAGAAGCGCGTTTTACTTGTGGATATGGATTCGCAGGGGAATGCCACGATGGGGTCTGGTATCCAAAAAAATGATCTTTTGTATTCGGTCACTGATGTTTTGTTGGGTGAAGTGCCTATTGAAACAGCAATTAGCAAAGCGGAAGTCGGTTATAAAGTTTTAGGAGCTAACCGTGATTTGGCGGGTGTAGAGCTTGCGATTGCCGAACAGGATGGTCGTGAGTTTATTTTACGTGAAGCATTAAAAGAAATTGAAGATTCTTTTGATTATATTATTGTGGACTGTGCACCAAGTTTAAGCTTGATTACGGTCAATGCCTTGGCAGCGGTCGATAGTGTGCTTATTCCGATGCAATGTGAATATTATGCACTTGAAGGCTTGGCAGATTTGACCCAAACCATTGACCGTATTCAACAGGCACTCAATCCAGATTTGCAAATTGTAGGTGTCTTGCGCACTATGTATGATGCACGGAATGCATTGACACGTGATGTTTCAGAAGAACTTGAACAATACTTTGGCAAGAAGCTGTATGACACTGTAATTCCGCGCAATGTGCGTCTGGCTGAAGCTCCTGCACATGGTTTGCCGATTATCTATTTTGAGAAAAATTCAAAAGGTGCAGTTGCTTACTTGAATTTGGCAGCTGAAGTATTAAAGAAAAGTAAAGTAAAAAAAGGAATTAAAGCATGACCACAAAAAAACGCGGATTAGCTAAAGGTCGTGGTTTGGATGCCTTGCTTGGTTCAATCCAAAAAGAAAAATTACAGATGGAAGCTCAAGGTTTAGATCATGGGCAATTAAAACAGATTGATGTTCACTTGCTTAAACGTGGTGAATATCAACCGCGTCGTTTTATTCATGAACCTGATCTTCAAGAGCTCGCGGCTTCTATTGAAAAACATGGGGTGATGCAGCCCATCGTCATTCGTCCAATCGATGATGAAAAATTTCCCTATGAAATTATTGCCGGTGAACGTCGTTGGCGTGCTGCACAACTGGCGGGCTTAACTGAGATCCCGGCGATTGTGCGTGATTTGACTGATCAGGTTGCGATTGCCTTAGCCTTAATTGAAAACATACAACGTCAAGATTTGAATCCAATTGATCAGGCGATGGCATTACAGCGTTTTCATGAAGAATTTGGTTTAAGTCACCAGGAAATTGCGGATACTGTAGGTAAGGCACGTACGACTGTAAGTAATTTATTGCGTCTTTTGACTTTGGCTGAATCAGTCAAAGACTTCATGCAGCAAGGTCTGCTTGATATGGGGCATGCACGTGCCATCTTAACTTTAAAAGCCAAAGATCAGCTTAAAGTTGCAGAGCATGTGATTGAAAAGAGTTTATCGGTTCGTCAAACCGAGCAACTAGTCCGTGATTTAAACACACCTAAACAAGAAAAAGCCAAAGCGGATATTGCACCAGATATCCAGCAGTTGACGCAGCGTTTAGCCGAACGTTTTAGTGCAGATGTAAAAATTGATCATAATAAGCAAGGTAAAGGAAAACTTGTCATTCAATATCATTCACTGGATGAGTTAGATGGTATTTTGAATATTTGTTTCGCAGAATAATTTTTTGTTGGTTTTATTGGGGAAGAACAGATGTGGGAATTAGTCAAAGCAGGTGGGTGGCTGATGCTTCCCCTTGTTTTATGTTCGATTTTTACCGTGGCAATAACCATTGAGCGTTTTATTCGATTAAAAAAATCAATGATTTTGCCCAAAGTATTGTTAATAAATCAAACTCAAAACGTCGATGTTGTCATGCAACAGTTGCAACAAGATAAAGCATTACAAAGTAGTACCTTGGGGCGGATCTTTGCTGCAGGTTACCAAAGTAAAAATAAAAATGAACAGTATGCCCGTGCACAAATGGAAACCACAGCTTCTCAAGAGATTGGCTATTTAGAAAAAAATATTAATTTCTTGGGTACCTTAAGTGCGGTAGCGCCACTTTTGGGTTTATTGGGTACAGTTCTGGGTATTATTGAATCATTTTTGGTGATTGATTTAGGCACCAATAGTAATCCAACATTGATGATTCCGGGGATCTCAAAAGCGTTGATTACGACTGCAGCGGGTATGTTTATTGCCATTCCTGCATTGTTTGCCTATCGTTATTTTCAGCGTTTGGTACAAGAGTATGTTGCTGAACTTGAGCAACAGTCGACCTTATTCCATGCAGCACTTTTCTATCAAAATTCTACAGATGAAGAACAAGATATTAGAAAAGCAGGTTAGGGTGGAAAATGAAATTCAAACGCACACAAGTTGAAGATATTCATATTAATTTAACCCCCATGATCGACTGCTTGTTGTTTATCTTGGTTTTCTTATTGTTATCTACCACATTTAACCAGTTTAGTCGTATGAATTTAACCTTGCCAGATGCACAAGGTGTTCCGCCTAAACAATATGATCATAAAATTGAAGTGGTTGTTGATGCTTCAGGACATTATTCAATTAACGGACAATCGCTTGCAAGTAAAGAAGTTGTGGATTTAAATACTGCAATTAAACAGATTTCTAATGATCGTCGTGATTTAATGTTTGTGATTGCCGCGGATGCCAAATCTACTCATCAGGATGTTATTCGGGTGATGGATGTTGCAGGTCAACTGGGTTTTGTTAATATCAATATTAGTACTAAAGTTCCGTCTAGAGGTTATTAGTGAAGCAAGATTTTAAAGTCTATCTCCGTCTTTTGGGCTATTTGAAGCCTTTTTGGGGTGTGGCGATATTGGTTTTTATAGGTTTTTCAATTAGTGCTGCCACAGAAGTATCTATTGCAAAATTGTTGGAAAAAATCATTACCGCAATCCAGCATAGAGACCAAGACTTTACTTCCATATTTCCCTTCTTGGTGATTCTACTGATGTTTTTCCGTGGGGTGGGTTCCTTTATAGGGGGCTATTTCACAGCAGTGATCTCCCGGAATTTAGTCTTTAATATTCGTCAGGAAGTTTTTGCTAAATTACTTAAACTTCCGTCTCAATATTATTTGGATAATACCAGCGGCCATATTACCGCTAAAATTATGTACAACGTGGAGCAGTTAACCGCTGCTTCATCAGAATCCCTCAAAACCATTGTGCAACAAGGTTTGATTACCCTGGGATTACTTGGCTACTTGTTATATAGCAATTGGCGACTGACCTTGATTATTCTGATTTTTGCTCCGCTGATGGGCTTTCTGGTTCGTCAAGCATCAAAACGTATGCGTAAATTATCTTTACAAGTTCAGGACACCATGGGCGATGTGAACCATGTGGTGCAAGAAACGGTAAATGGCAATTTAGTGGTCAAGGGTTTTGGTGGGCAAGAGTATGAGCAAACCCGTTTTAAAGATCACTCGCTTGAAAACTTAAAACGTGGTTTGAAAATGGTGGTGGTGCAGCAGCTCAATAGCCCTGTTGTACAATTCATTATGTCGATTGCAATGGGTATCATTATCTGGATTGCGTTACGACCAGAAATTTTACGTGATACCAGTGCAGGTGAGTTTGTTGCATACATTACAGCCGCGGGTATGTTAAGCAAACCAATCAAAGCCTTAACCGATGTAAATGAAAAATTACAACGCGGTATGGCGGCAGCCCATTCAGTTTTTGAATTGCTCGATTTACCTGAAGAGCAAAATGCAGGAACTTTAACTCCAGTACTTAAAGGTAATATTGAATTCCAAAATGTGAATCTAATTTATTCCGATGGTCATCAAGCTATTCACGATTTTAACTTGAATGTTAAGGCGGGTGAAACCGTTGCATTGGTGGGGCGTTCAGGCGCAGGTAAAACATCTTTAGTGAATCTGCTGGTGCGTTTTCAGGAAGCAAGTTCAGGTCATATTTATTTGGATCAGCACGATATTCGGAATTTGGATATGAATACCTTGCGAACCCAGATTGCGATGGTGAATCAGCAAGTGGTGCTATTTAATCGTACTGTGCGCGAAAATATCGCTTATGGGCAGCTTGAGGGTGCAACTGATGCAGAAATTATTGCGGCCGCAAAAGCTGCTTATGCGCATGACTTTATTATGGCTTTACCGCAAGGCTACGATACGCCATTAGGTGCACAGGGTTTGAACTTGTCAGGTGGTCAACGTCAGCGTATTGCCATTGCACGTGCAATTTTAAAAAATGCGCCGATCCTGATTCTTGATGAAGCGACCAGTGCACTCGATAACGAGTCGGAATACTTTATTCAACAGGCTTTTGATACCGCAATGCAAGACCGAACAACCATTGTGATTGCACATCGTCTATCGACCATTGAAAATGCAGATCGTATTGTGGTGATGGATAAAGGTACAATTGTTGAACAAGGTACACATGCGGAATTGATTGCCAAGCATGGTGCTTATTACCAATTGCATCAGCGTAATTTCGAGGAAAATTGATTTATGTCAATTGCACAATTTATTCAGGATGCTTGGAACAAACAAGCCAAGTGGTTAATTGTGCTTCGACCTTTGACATGGATTTATCGTGGTGGTTTTTTATTGAATAAAAAGCTTTACCAAATGGGTATTAAATCAAGCTATCAAGCACCCGTCCCGGTGATGGTGATTGGTAATATTACCGTCGGTGGCAGTGGAAAAACACCGCTCTTGATCCAACTGGTGAATTATCTACACAGTCAAAATGTTCGGGTGGGCGTGATTAGCCGTGGTTATGGTGGGAAAGGCCCTTTTCCAGCCTATGTTGATTTGGAATCTGTGCCGGAAATTGTCGGTGATGAACCCTGTTTGATTGTTCAATCCACTGGGGTTCCCATGGTGGTGGGCTCAAATCGACAGCGCAGCATTGAATGTTTATTATCCAAACATGATCTAGACTTAATTATCAGTGATGATGGTTTACAACATTTTGCTTTAGAACGTCAAATTGAGTGGATTGTGCTGGATCGGAATCGGGGCTTAGGTAATCAGAAGTTATTGCCTGAAGGGTATTTACGCGAACCGCCAAGCCGTTTAAACACAGGCACAGTAATTGAGCATGCCGCAGAACCTGCATCTGCTTTAAATATGCATTTAGAAGTGGCACCCCCATATTTGCTCAATCCTGTAGAAGAAAAACCATTTAATCCAGCTGATAATTTTTATGCCGTTGTCGGGATTGGTTTTCCGCAGCGTTTTTATAAAACGTTAGATTCTATGGGGATTCATCAATTTCAATGCCATGAATTCCCCGATCATTACGATTATGAAATCACCGATCTTCAATTTGAAGATGGAAATCCAATTATTACCACCGAAAAAGATGCAGTGAAACTTTTGCCATTATTAAAGCAAAATCCAGATTTCAAACGGGAAATTTGGGTGGTTCCGGTTGAGGCTGTACTTTCACCAGCCTGTTATGAAGTCTTGCATCAGCAATTGCAGCAATTCGGTATTCAAATTTCTTAAGGTTCATCGTTTATGAAACATATTGTTATCCCCGCACGTTTTGCAAGCTCACGTTTACCTGGCAAGCCATTATTGGAAATTCATGGCCGTCCTATGATTTTAAGGGTGGTTGATCAGGCGAAAAAAGTTGCGGGTTTTGACGATTTATGTGTTGCAACCGATGATGAGCGTATTGCTGAAGTTTGCCGTGCAGAAGGTGTGGATGTTGTCATCACAAGTGCAGATCATCCATCAGGGACGGATCGTTTAAGCGAAGTTGCCCGGATTAAAGGTTGGGCAAGTGAAGATATTATTGTCAATGTACAAGGCGACGAACCTTTGCTTCCTGCTCAATTGGTACAACAGGTTGCACAATTATTGGAATCACAACCTGAATCTTCAATGTCGACCTTGTGTGAGCCGATTTACAGTCTGGAAGAATTCCAACGCGACAGCATTGTGAAAGTGGTGATGTCCAAATACAATCAGGCTTTGTATTTCAGTCGTGCTACGATCCCGTATGATCGTGATGGTGCGAAACAAGAGGTACAAAAATTACATTCGCAGGCTTACCGTCACTTGGGTTTATATGCCTATCGTGTGAATTTACTGCAAGAATATGTGTCTTGGGATATGGGTGTATTGGAACAACTGGAAAGCTTGGAACAATTACGTGTACTGGAAAATGGACATCGTATTGCGATTGCTGTTGCAGAAGCGAATTTACCTCCGGGTGTTGATACCCAAGCAGATTTAGATCGTCTCAATGAAATGGATGTTTCCTGCTTTGAGTAAAATTTGGGATAAGGTTGGGCTTTAATTCAATGCAAAATGATGTGGTCGCACACGTTTATCCATGGCAACAAACCGTTTGGGATACGCTAACAGGGCGTTTCCCAAAACTTGGGCATGGCTTGCTTTTTTATGGCAAAAAAGGCTGTGGCAAAGAAGCTTTTGCGCAATATTTTTTGGCTTGGGTTTTATGTGCCAATCGTCATGCCAATAATGCACCTTGTGGGGAATGTGGCAGTTGTTTGTGGTTGAAATCGGATACTCATCCGAACTATGTGCATATCAGCACAGATGAAGAAAATAAAAAACAAAACGCTAAAATTAAAATCGAAAAAATTCGTGATTTATTGCCCTTTGTGCAACAAACGGTAGATGGTTGGCGGGTGATTGTGATTGAGCCGGCAGAAGCGTTAAATATTGCTTCTGCAAATGCATTACTCAAAACACTCGAAGAACCCGGTGATCGTGTTGTCATTATTTTATTGGCCGATCATTATTTAAAACTTCCTGCGACTATTCGCAGTCGTTTGCAACATTTTGCTTTGGATCGGATATCTGAAGCTCAAGCAGGTGAGTATTTATCTCAACATTTTCCTGATTTAGATCAAACACAAAAACAGTTGTTGTTGAATTTGTCCAATCAAATGCCCTTGCAGGCCATGCAATTGGCACAATCTGAATGGCTAAATAAACGTCAAGAATTTTTAGGGGATTGGCTAAAATTAGTCACTCAAAAAAATATGCCGATGGCAATTGCGACCAAGTGGAACAAAGCCTTAAGTTTTAGTGACTTTGCGCAAATGTTTGAATACTTGTTGTCCGATTTAATTTGTGTCAAGCTAAATCAACAGGTTAAAAATCCAGATTTGGATTTGAGTGGATTATCAGAACAATATACATTGGAATTTTTATTCACGATTTATTCCGACTTGCAACAATCTAAACGGTTTATCGAGCAGAATGTACAAAGCAATTTGGTGCTTGATCAACTGTGTATAAAACTAATGAACATCTAAATATTTAAAGGGGAAGATGATGCAACCACGTATGGGCGGTATTATTCAGGCGAATATCCCGGATAAAGATACTTTGTATGCCAGCTACATGCCTTATGTTGTCGGTGGTGGATTGTTTGTTCCAACCAAGCAACCGGTAAAAATCGGTGAAGAAGTCTTTGTACTGGCAACTTTGCCTGAACAATCACAAAAAATTCCTTTGACCGGTAAAGTGATCTGGATTTCTCAAAAACAAAATGGGATCAAATTACAAGGCTTTGGTATGCAGTTGACGGGGGAAAAAGGCGTTTATTACAAATCAGAAGCTGAAAAGTTGCTTGTAGGTATTAAGTCTGAGGGTCGAACTAGTTACACTATGTAGCTGTTTAAACGATTTAGGATCTCACCGTGTTTGTAGATACTCACTGCCATTTAACCTTGTTGGATTTAACGCCTTATGATGGCAATTTAGATCTGGCATTAGCACAGGCGCGTGAAGCGGGTGTATCCAAATTCATGAGTATCTCGGTTGATCTGGATGACCATATCGAGCTTGCTAAAATTGCAGCATGTCATGCTGATGTTGGATACAGTGTTGGGGTTCATCCCTGTGAAGATCCTGCGACCATGGCGCGCGCAACGACGGATTATTTAATTGAACTGGCTCAGCCTGAACAGGTTTGGGCAATTGGTGAAACAGGCCTGGATTATTTTCATAGCACTGATTTCATTGCTGAACAAAAACAATGTTTTGCCCGTCATATTCATGCTTCTCAGGCAGTTAAAAAGCCTGTAGTGGTGCATACCCGCTCAGCAAAGCATGATACGGTGGATATCATTCGTGCTGAAAAGTCCACCCATGGTATTTTGCACTGTTTTACTGAAGACTGGGAAACAGCCAAGGCCGTGCTGGATTGTGGTTATTACGTGTCATTTTCCGGAATTGTTTCTTTTAAAAATGCGCAAGATTTACGTGATGTGGCGAAGCAGGTTCCACTTGATCGCGTATTGATTGAGACAGATAGTCCTTACCTGGCGCCGATGCCCTATAGAGGAAAGTCTAATGAACCAAAATACGTTCCCTATGTAGCCAAAGCCTTAAGTGATGTATATGATAAGTCAGTTGAGGAAATTGCTTTCATTACCATGCAAAACTTTGAAAACCTCCTCAATTTAAAGTAAATAATTCGAATTGATACAAGCGCATAAGAGAGTTACAGGGTGAAGATGGATCGTCAGGCTCAGTTTCGAGCAAGAGAAGCGTTAATTTTTCAGGTTGCAGAGCAACTGTTATTAGAAAATGGCGAATCAGGGATGACGCTTGATGCGTTGGCTGCAGAACTCGATCTAGCGAAAGGGACTCTATATAAACATTTCCAAAGTAAAGATGAACTCTACATGCTTCTCATTATCCGTAATGAGAAGATGTTGCTCGAGATGATTAAGGATGCGGAGAAAGCCTTTCCAGAACATCTGGCTTTCTTTATGTTGCATCATTTACATCATCCGGAACGTACCGTGCTGTTCCATCAAATTGAAGAACGTCTTTCTACCACAGGTGTAGGCATTCATCATTTATTCAGTGAGCTGTATCAAGTGAGAAAGCAGCGCTTACGGATCATTTTTCGTATGACTGAAAGCTATTTAGAAAGCATTCAAAGTAGCATGTCGGTACGGGATTATTTGGCTTCAATCTGGGCGCTAACTCACGGTGCAGCAGCAATCCTGAATTCTAGTTTTTATCAGCGTTATTTAGGTTCACGAGATACATTGCGTGTGGCTTATATTGACCAAGCCTTGGCGATGCCGAAACAAACCCGTTCTACGGAACAATTTGCCTAAAGGTATGCCATGAAGCACACAGGATCATCATCAATTCGTGGTTTTACTCTTGTAGAATTGATGGTGGTGATTGTGATTATGGCGATCATGGCCTCTTTAATTTTAACCAATATCAATGGTGTTGATCAGCGTAAAGCCATGCAGGCACGTGAAGTGTTTATTATGGATTTACGCAGGATCAATCGTGAAGCGAATGATCAGGCACGCATTTTTGCCCTTGATGTTCAAACTGCCACAGATGTATCGCCATTTCGTTATGGGGTTGTTGAATATTTGGTTCCATCCCTGCAAGCTACACAAAATTCAGTACTTAATGAAAATAAAAAATGGCAAGACTATTCAGAATTTACCAAGCGCGCTTTACCTGAGCATGTTTCCTTTAATGTGCAATCACTCGATTATGCATATGAAAATACCAATAATGATGATTTGCTGAGTGAAAATGCACCGAAATTACTTTGGCTAGGCAATGGTGAAGCGAAACCTGTACGGATTCAATTTTATTTCGAACAACGCCCAATTGGTGAAGAAATCGAGATTGATCATTTAGGCAAAATCAATGAAAGCTAGATCCTCTAAGCATAGCGCTTCGTCTAGCGCAGTGGTGAAACAGCATTTCACTCATCGCTGCTCCTCAAGCACAGCTTTCGGACTTTCTTGCGAGGCAACACCTCTCAGGTCGAGTATTACTCGACTTAATCTTGTGCACTCCGAACATAGTTCGTCATCTTGCGCTCGGACGAAACGTTATTTCGTTTATCCTCGCTCAGGTTTTACCTTATTGGAAGTTATGGTGGCCTTGGCTATTTTTGCTACGGCAGCCATAGCCTTTACCAAAGTGGCGATGCAATATACCCAAGCGACATCAAACGCAATTTTACGTACCAAAGCACAATTCGTGGCTTTAAACGAAGTTGCGGTGATGGAAATTAATCAAGAGTGGTTGCAAGGAACACAGTCCAAGCAGATTAGCCAGCAAGGTGAAACATGGCAAATTGATAAGTCTGCACAATCGACGATTAGTCCGAATGTACAACGTATTGAAGTGCAGGTGAGTTTGTTTAATGCTGAATCAGGTAAAGTCGAGTCGGGCATTACGAATTTGGTTTTCTTTAATTATAAGGCCAAAGTTTGATGCAAATGAAAAATAAACAAAATCAAACTCTACATTCACAGCATCGCTCAGGATTTACCTTAGTTGAATTATTGGTGGCAATTGCCATATTTGCGGTACTTTCGGCATTGGGCTGGAAAGTTTTTGATTATCTGATCAAAGTCAAAGAGCGTAATACTGAACATGAAGTGAATTTGGGGCAATTACAAGAAGCCTATCAACAAATTTTGCGTGATACCGTGCAAGCTGTGCCACTCAATGCGAATATGAATAACGATATTCAGCCTGCTTTGGTTCTGCAAAATGGTCGCTTTAATTTTAGTAAAACTGGCGTCACGGATCCTTTGCAGCAGGGTATTTCACCGGATGAACGTGTTGAATACCAATATCGTGCAGATGAAAAGAAACTTTATCGTCTGAAATATCGTAATTTAAACAGCAGCGGGCGCGATCAACCTGAATCCAGTGTATTGTTAAATGATGTCGATCAGTTTGAAATTGTGGTGCTGAATCCGAATGAATCAACTTCATGGCCAGATGGACAAGTAGATTTAAATGATGTCACGCAAAAACAAATCTTGCCGAAAGGGATTAAAATTAAATTAACCGTGAAAGATGTTGCTTATGAATGGATTTTTAGTCTATTAAACACCGACTACTTAAAACAGCAGAACAATAATCAAAATAACAATTCGAATAATCTACCATAACCAAGCCTAAAGAGATTGAGCATGAAGCAGCAACAGGGTATTGCCTTAATTACGATCTTGGTCATGGTCGCATTAGCAACAATTCTTGCTGCGACGATTGCCAAACGTCAGGCCAATACTGCTGAAAATACCGCATATTTAATGCGTCAAAATCAATCGTTATTGTATGCTAAAAGTGCAGAAGCTTTTTTCTCCGAACTTTTGGTGGATGATGCTGAAAATGCAGGTGATATCGACCATCTGCAAGAAAATTGGGCGAAACCGATGCCTGCTTTTCCGGTAGAAGATGGCTTTGTATCGGGAACATTGCAGGATGAATCCAGTAAATTTAATTTAAATAGTTTGGTCAATAATGACGGCACGCCGAATCCTCAAGCAAAAGTCTGGTTTGAAAAACTTTTAGTACGTGTCGGTTTACCTGAAAAGTTGAGCGAAGCGGTGATTGACTGGCAAGATGCTGATGATGAAACCATTGGTGCGATGGGAGCAGAGGCCAGCTACTATCAAGGCTTGCCACAAGGTTATTTAGCGCCAAACAGTAAATTTCATAACGTTGAAGAACTGAAACTGGTACGTGGCTTTGAAGGTCAAAAATATCTGCAAATTGCAGATTATGTCAGTGCCGCACCTACATCAGACAGTAAAGTCAATGTGAATACAGCACCAGCGATGCTGCTTGCAAGTCTTGATCCCAAGCTGGATGTCAAAGCTGTTCAGCAAGTCCTGCAGCAACGACAAGCCAAACTAGAGCATTTTTCCAATATCGATGATCTTTGGGCAATTGAGCCTTTTACTCAAGTCAATACGGATGTCCGTAATGAAGTGAATGATTTGCTGGGTGTGCAATCAAGTTATTTCAAAGCCAAGATTGAAGTGTTGTTAAGTGAGCGTAAACGTCAGTTTAGTAGTGATTTAGTGCGTAAAGATAATATGGTGTATGTGGCATATCGCAGTATGGCGCCATTTTAATCATATAAACCAATAAGCTGAAATATAATCTATCCCACTATCTTGTTTAAGTCGCATATGTTTTACCAATTGCCTTGAACAGTAAAATTAATGCCCAGACTTTCACTTTTGCTTTATAATCAGATTCAATTCACATATTTTTGATTGCATCACGGCACATGTTAATTCGTAAGTTATTTAAGTTTGAAAATGCTCATATTGTGCGAAATTGTACATCGGATCGCTGTAAGCGTTCGATTCATGGCCATAGTTATAAAGTTGAATTATTGCTTAAAGCTTCGAAGCTAGATCATGGCCAAATGGTGTATGACTTCGGATTGCTGAAGGGCGTAATCAAGGACATTTTTGACAGTTTTGATCATGCCATCTGTTTTTGGCAGCATGATGATGCTGAATATATTGAAGCCTGCAAAAAATTTAGTGCACGTTGGGTATCTTTACCCGTTTCTCCTTCAGCGGAACAATTTTCACGTATTTTCTTCTACTTGGCAAAACAAGTACTTGCGTCAACCGAAACCCAAAATGGGGAAGGTGATGTAGAGGTTTACTCTGTGATTGTGCATGAAACAGATACCGGTTATGCACAAAGCTTTATCGAAGATATCGAAAATGAGCAAATGGGTGTGCTGAGTCTTGAACAAATTGTGTTCTCTGAACAAGTTCAAGCTGAATGGACTGACCCCGCTATTTATGAAAAATTACAACAAGGAATTAAATTCCAAAACCCGAGTGTTGATCTACAGGTACACATCTAAAGATCATTCAATCACGTGGTAGGTTTTCAAAAAGGATTAGGAAGCAGTTATGTCTTTAACGGAACAACAGCAAGCTCAACTAGATAAAATTCAGTTAGATGCGAGTTGGAAAGGTGTCTTGAGCGATTTTTTGCTCAGCCCAAGAATGGATGACTTAAGGCAGTTTCTGATTGCTGAAAAACAAGCAGATAAAGTGATCTATCCCCCAAGTTCACTGATTTTTAATGCGTTAAATAAAACCCCATTAAGCCATGTGAAAGTCGTTATTTTGGGGCAAGATCCTTATCATGGCCTCAACCAAGCACATGGATTAAGTTTTTCTGTACAAAAGGGGCTTGCATTACCGCCATCTTTACGTAATATTTTCCATGAGTTAAATGCTGATCTGGGTATTCCAATTCCGAAACACGGTGATTTAACCCGTTGGGCTGAGCAAGGTGTGTTATTGCTGAATGCAGTTTTAACTGTTGAAGCAGGTCAGCCCACTTCGCATCAAAAACAGGGTTGGGAAGATTTTACCGATCATATTATTGATGTATTAAATGAGCAGTGTGAGCATATTGTTTTTATCCTATGGGGCGCCTATGCGCAACGTAAAGGTCAACGGATTGATCCGAATAAACACCTGATTTTAAAAGCTGCGCATCCTTCGCCATTGGCAGCAAACCGTGGTGGTTTTTTTGGCTGTAAAGTATTTTCAAAAGCAAATAATTATCTGAAACAAAATGGCATTGAGCCGATAAATTGGCAGCTGGACGCATGACACAATCTCCTGAATTAAAAAATTATCATCCTGATCTTATCGTAGAGGAAGCAAAAAACGGCTGGCGCATTGTTCGCCTGAACCGTCCGAAATCTCTGCATGCTCTGGATGAATCCATCGTTACCGCACTTTTAGAAGTGTTCCAAGATTTTCAGCATGATGATGCTGTTAAAGCCATTTGGTTGGATTCAACTACACCAAAAGCATTCTGTGCAGGTGGTGATGTTCGTAAACTTCGTCAATTGGTCATTAATAATGAAGTAGAAACTGCAAATAAATTCTTTGAACAAGAATATGCTTTAGATTTACTGTTACATAACTATGCTAAGCCTGTGCTGATTTGGGGTGAAGGTTATGTAATGGGTGGTGGTCTGGGGCTATTCATGGCTGCACCATTCCGTTTAGTCACGCCTTATTCACGTTTGGCGATGCCTGAAATCAATATCGGTTTATATCCGGATGTAGGCGCGACACGTTTCTTGGCGGATCGCGGTGCTATAGGCTTATTTACGGGCTTAACCGGTTCGATCATGACTGCAGCCGGTGCCTATGGTATTGGCTGGGCGACGCATATTTGTGATGCACAGCGTGATAATGTGTTGGAAAAAGTCATCAATATTGATTGGGGACATTACCCAGCCGGTGATTTTCGTGCCATTGATGACACCCTGAATGGCATGCACCGTCCAGTGGGTCCAGGACCGCTACAAAACTCGTTAGATGTAATTCACAGTGTTTGTCGTGGTGTGAACTTTGAGCATGACTATGAATCGATTATTGGTTTAACTGATGCGCGTAGTGACTGGTTACGTCAGGCGAGTGAAAACTTGCAAAAAGGTTCCCCTACAACCGCTGCTTTAACCTGGTTATTGTGGCAATGGGGTAAGCAGATACATTCCTGGAATGAGATTTTTGAACTGGAAATTCAAATTTCAGACTGGAAAATCCGCCATCATGACTTTGTTGAAGGTGTGCGAGCGCGTCTGGTCGACAAAGACCTCTCTCCTGAGTGGAAAAAAGGGGTAGATATGAGCTTAAAAGGGATTCTCTATGAGAATCCTCCAGTCACCACCATTGAAAGCTGGAATAATCTGTTGAAACACTATGGTGTGATCGGTTAAGAATGACTGATGCAACACAATTGACGGATGAATACTGGATGCAGTTTGCTTATGAGCAAGCTGCCATTGCAGCATCGAAACAAGAAATTCCTGTCGGTGCGATTATTGTCAGTCAAAATCAAATTATTGGCGCAGGGTATAATGCGCCAATTTCTTTGAATGATCCGACTGCACATGCAGAAGTCCAAGCATTGCGTCAAGCCTGTGCAAATCTTAATAATTACCGACTTCCGGAAGATTCAGTTCTTTATGTGACTTTAGAGCCTTGCACCATGTGTGTCGGAGCTTTGATTCATGCACGAATCTCCAAAGTGGTGTTTGGTGCAACCGAGCCCAAAGCAGGTTCCTTGATCAGCGCGAGAAAGTTATTTGAAACAGGGTATTATAATCATCAGTTTGATGTTGAGGCTGGCTGTTTGAATGAACAATGTTCTAAACAACTCAGTGATTTTTTTAAGATGCGTCGTGAACAAAAACGACTGCAGAGATTACAAGAAAAATCCTTAAATGATCAGAATCATAATTCAAACCATGTAAAATAGAATGACAATAAGTATTGTCAATTAAAATTTAGGATAAATCATGAATTCCATTCAGGTAAAAAAAGAATTTAACGCACCCCTCGAGCAGGTTTTTGATTTGTTATCAAAACACTCAACTTATAATGTTGCCTTCGCACCGATTCAGGTAGAACGAATTAAAGACTCTGCAGATCCTGAACGTCCAGATGGGGTGGGTTCAGTGCGCCGTATGGGATTTGGTCCAGTCAAGCCGCTGCAAGAACAAATTACCTTGCTGGAGCTTAATGAACGTATCGAATACCAAATTATTAAAAATCCTTTGGTGAAACATCATTTAGGGGTTATTGAGTTTGAAGCAAAAGATGCTGACACAACTTTAGTGACTTACACCATTGAATTGCAGGCACGGGCACCATTTGTAAGTAAATTAATTCTTGCACAGCTTAAATCTGCGATTAAACTAGGTTTTTCAAAATTAGCTAAAACTGTATAGCGTAAAGTGGAAAATTAATGACAGTTCAAATTATTACTATCGATGGTCCAAGTGGTTCTGGAAAGGGTACGCTTGCGGCTAAACTGGCAGCGCACTATCAATTTCATTTACTGGATTCTGGGGCTTTATATCGCTTGCTGGGGCTGTCATTACATCAACAAGACTTGCTGGATTGCCTGGATTCAGAACTTGATCAGTGCATTAAAATTGCAACAAATTTAGACATAAAATTTGTTACAACTGAAGCCGGAACTCAGGTTCAACTCGACGGTGAAGATGTAACTCAAACCATTCGTACTGAACGTGTGGGTGAATTTGCTTCAAAAGTTGCTGCAATTCCTGAACTTAGAACTGCACTATTAGAGCGTCAACGTGCTTTTGCGCAGGAACCGGGTTTGGTTGCAGATGGTCGTGATATGGCCACTTCTATTTTTCCTCAGGCTCAAGCCAAGATTTATCTGACTGCTTCGGCTGAATCCCGAGCGGCGCGACGTGTAAAGCAGTTGCAGGGTATGGGGCTAGATGTTAAAATAAACGACATTTTAGCTAATATACAAGCTCGAGACAAACGAGACATGGAGCGTACAGTCGCTCCACTCAAGCCGGCAGCAGATGCATATATCATTGATAGTTCAGACTTGGGCATCGATGAAGTATTCAAGTTGATGACCAACTTTGTCGAAAAGCAATTAGCCAATTAACGAATTTTCAGCCAAAGCATAGCTAGATCAGTTTATTACGGACTATGTGGAAGCTTTATTAAACCGGCCTTGTCTGATCCAAGACCGCTGAACTTTATCAGGTATATCATGACCGAATCTTTTGCAGCCCTCTTTGAAGAAAGCGAATTAAACCTCAACGTTGAAAAGGGTGCTGTCATCCAAGGCGTTGTCGTAAGCATCGACTCTGACTGGGTAACAGTTGACACTGGCCTTAAATCAGAAGGTATTGTTGACCGCGCTGAATTCTTAAACGACCAACGTGAACTTGAAGTTCAAGTTGGTGATACTGTTGATGTTGTTGTTGAAGCTCTTGACAACGGTATGGGTCAAACAGTTCTTTCACGCGAAAAAGCAAAACGTGCTGAAACTTGGACTAAACTTGAAAAAATCTTTGAAGACGGCGAAATCGTTACTGGTGTTATCTCTGGTAAGGTTAAAGGCGGTTTCACTGTTGACATCGGTCCAGTTCGTGCGTTCCTTCCAGGTTCTTTAGTTGATACTCGTCCTATTCGTGATACTACTCACTTAGAAGGCAAAGAGTTAGAATTCAAAGTAATCAAACTTGACGCTAAACGTAACAACGTTGTTGTTTCACGTCGTGCTGTTATGGAAGCTGAATCTTCAGCTGACCGTGAAGCTCTTCTTGCTCAGCTTGAAGAAGGTCAAACAGTTACTGGTACTATCAAAAATCTTACTGACTACGGCGCATTCGTTGACCTTGGCGGTATCGATGGTCTTCTTCACATCACTGACATGGCTTGGAAACGCATCAAGCATCCTTCAGAAGTTGTTGAAGTTGGTCAAGAAGTTACTGTTAAAGTACTTAAATTTGACCGTGAACGTAACCGCGTATCTTTAGGCCTTAAACAATTAGGCGAAGATCCATGGTTAGCGATCATGAACCGTTACCCTAAAGGTTCAATCGTTAAAGCTCGCGTAACTAACCTTACTGATTACGGTTGTTTCGCTGAAATCGCTGAAGGCGTTGAAGGTTTAGTACACGTTTCAGAAATGGATCACACTAACAAAAACATCCACCCATCTAAAGTTGTTCAGATTGGTGATGAAGTTGATGTTATGGTTCTTGAAGTTGATGAAGAACGTCGTCGTATTTCTCTTGGTATCAAACAAACTCGTGCTAACCCATGGGAAGAGTTTGCTAAAGACCACGATAAAGGCGAAAAAGTTTCTGGTACGATCAAATCTATCACTGACTTCGGTATCTTCATCGGTTTACCAGGCGGTATCGATGGTCTAGTTCACTTGTCTGATATTTCTTGGAACGAACAAGGCGAAGAAGCTATCCGTCGTTACAAGAAAGGTGACACTGTTGAAGCTGTTATCTTGTCTGTAGATGCTGAAGGCAACCGTATCAGCCTTGGTATCAAACAAATGAACAATGATCCGTTCAATGATTTCTTGGCGACTAACGAACGCGGTGCTTTGGTTAAAGGTACTGTGACTGCTGTTGATGCTAAAGGCGCAACTATTAAGTTAGCTGACGAAGTTGAAGCATCTCTTAAAGCTTCTGAAATCAACCGCGATCGCGTTGAAGATGCAACTAAGTTCCTTGAAGTTGGTCAAGAAGTTGAAGCTAAAATCATCAACGTAGACCGCAAATCACGCTCTATCAACTTGTCTATCAAAGCGAAAGACGAAGCTGAAGAGAAAGAAGCAGTTGCTAACTTGAAAACAGCAACAACTACTTCAGAAAATGGTCCTAAGACTATTGGTGATTTGATCAAAGCTCAAATGGGCAACTAAGTAGGCGTTAAAATGTATTGTTAATGTAAATTAACTAATACTTTTTACACAAATACTGTAAACGGTAGCGTAGTATTAACTTATTGCGCTACCGTTTTGTATTTAAACACGTTATTATCGGATCATCTACAAAGTAGCTTGATAATTAAAGAGGTCGCAGATGACTACGGAAGCACTTAATAAGTCTGACTTAATAGAGCGAATTTCCCTTAAAAATCCACACTTAGCAGAGCCTTTAGTTGAAGAAGCTGTTAAAATTATGATTGATCAAATGATAGCCGCTTTATCATCTGATAATCGTATTGAAATTCGTGGTTTTGGCAGTTTTGCTTTGCATCACCGTGATCCACGTGTGGGGCGTAATCCTAAAACAGGAAAGTCTGTTGAAGTGGCTGCAAAAGCAGTTCCACACTTTAAACCTGGTAAGGCGTTACGTGATGCAGTAAACGAATCTGCACAGTAATAAAGAATTCCAAAAGGGGTATTTATGCGTTACGTACTGGTCGCTTTGCTCATTGTGCTGTTTGGCTATTCACTGGCTTTAGTTTTACAAAATGGTACTGAGTTAAGCGTAGATCTGCTATTTACTCAAGTTCCTGCTATGCGTTTAGGCTTATTGTTATTGCTCACTTTAGCTTTGGGTGTGGTATTGGGTTTATTGCTAGGTGTGCAAATTTTCCGGGTATTTCAAAATAACTGGGAAATTAAACGACTGCGTAAAGACATTGAATATCTCCGGAAAGAGCAAATTCAAACTGCCCAATTGGCTGCTGCTGAAGCTGCAGCTCATACTAGGCATGAAAAAACTGTATTAGATATTACCAACGAAAATAAAAGCCCATTATAATGGGCTTTCTTTTTGTCTGACTGAAGGTAAATTCTCTTGAGTATCATTGTTGCACTGGATGCTAAAAGCCAATATGACGCGTTAACCATTGCAGAGCAATTAGATCCTGCATTATGTCGAGTAAAAGTTGGTAAAGAGTTATTTACCCATGAAGGTCCAAGTGTAGTTAAAGCATTACATGACAAAGGCTTTGAGGTTTTCTTGGATTTGAAATTCCATGATATTCCAAATACAACGGCTCAAGCAGTATGTGCTGCGGCTGATCTTGGTGTATGGATGGTGAATGTGCACGCATCAGGTGGCCGTAAGATGATGGAAACCTGTGTGGAGCGCTTAAAAGCGGGGAATTACAACACTCAACTGATTGCTGTGACCGTGCTGACTTCAATGGGTCGTGAGGACTTAAAAGATATCGGTTTAGATATTGAACCATTTGAACAAGTAAAACGCCTTGCTAAGCTGACTCAAGATAGTGGTCTGGATGGTGTGGTCTGTTCTGCTCAAGAAGCTAAAATGCTCCGTGAAACATTAGGTCAGGATTTTGCTTTAGTTACTCCAGGTATTCGCCCGGCGGGTTCTAATGCAGATGATCAAAAACGTATTGTGACACCAAAGCAAGCGATGCTTGATGGTTCAACGCATTTGGTGATTGGTCGTCCGATTACTCAATCAGAAAACCCAAGTCAAACCTTGCGTGATATTTTAGCGACAATTTAATCTGAATTTGATGTATTTAAAAGCCGACATTAAGTCGGCTTTTTTGTTTTAATACTTTTAAATCAACCCCAGCCGTCCTTTGAAAAAGGAGGGGGAGAATCCCTGCATGAAAATGAAGAATCTAGTCAGATTATTTATAAAGCTGCCAATACACTAACTGCAATCGGGGCAAGCACAGAAAGAATAAAACCACTGACCATGGCATGCGGAATAAACGCATTGCCACAGGCTTGTTTAACCATAGGTAAGGTGACATCCATGGCGGTTGCTGCGGCAGATGAAATGGCTGAGCGTGGATAACGCCAACCAATGCTATACATCAAAAGAATCGCAATAATTTCTCTAAATAAATCATTCATCAGTGCAATGCTGCCAAGCTCGGCATTTTTTAGTTCAGTCACCACAATGCCTGTCATGGAATAAAAACCATAACCTTGTGACAGCATAATAAGGTCTTTGAGGCTAACATCTTTCACAATTGCTGCGCTAAAAAAGGCACCCGCTAATGAACCGACAATACAGCCGATTGGTACCAGCATGATTTTCCAGTTCAGCCATGAGTGGTCGAGTGGGGAATACGCTAAATCTAAACCAATCAAGAACATGAAGATGAGCAGTAGATTCCATGTGCTCACCTGTAGGCTATAATCAAAATGATTAAACATTTCAGCAAGTCCATATCCTGATACGAGTGCAATAAAAGCATAATTAATGTTAAGCAGCGATTTAACCAATAATTCTGCGGATACTTTACCTTGTGTGGGTTGGTAGCCAATACTTTTAAAGAGGATATAGCAGCAGATAAAAGCACCCAGTGATGTTGCAATCGAGAGTGTTAGTGCATTGGATAAAATTTGCAGCGGACTGTTTATGCTGTGTAGTGTTTGAGAAAATTCAATCGCGATGGCAATTAGCAGTATGTAAGAAAAATAGGGTAAAACTTTAAAGGCTAAACTTTCTAACCAGCGAGGAAGTTTATGTGCAAGTACGAACCCAAGGAATAAACAGAGAAGAAGCTGGATGATTAACCAGAGCGATTGCATACAAAAAGTCGGCAGGTGAAAAGACACCTGCTTATTATGACCATTAAGTATTTAGGCTGCACGACTTCCCGGTGTTTTATTTAGCAAGCGGTCATCTGCGGGATTAAGTATTTTGGTTTTTAACCAATATTTCCATGTATAGGTAGGCCAAAGTGCAAAGTTCTTGCCTCCATCTTGCTGATACCTGCTTATACATCCAGATTGCCAAACAGTTCCCTTAAGAAGGCTTTGCACCTCTGCATTGTATTGATCTTGGACTTGGTCTTTCACCACAATTGCATGGCTATGGGGGTGTTTAACCAGCTGAATCAGTTGTAAGATGTAATTGATCTGTGACTCAATCATGAAGATAACCGAGTTGTGCGCCAAAACGGTATTGGGTTCTAATCATTGGAATAAATTTGGAAAATGTTTGGTACAAATTCCATAAAAACTTTCTGCATCCTCATGCCAAGCCTCTCGTAAATCAAGACCATTTTCTCCGGTACATTTAAATGATACAAAAAAATTGATAGATTCGGCAATTTGCAAGAGTGAAATTTTATAGTAAAAAATGGTCATATTCTTTTAATTAGAAAATGTTATGAAACGATCAATTCTTGGCTTGATGTATTTAATTCAAGGCATGCGTAAAGCTGGGATTGCAGTTGATCAAAAACTTAAAAGTATTGGGCTGCGTGCTGAGGCATTGGATCCAAGTTCAACTATTCATCCCAGTCTGGAATGGGATATTTTAAAAGTTATTGGGCAAGATGTTTCGCCTGAAAAAGGATTATTTATTGGGCAACATTATGCGCTTGCTGGCTATGGCCCTTTGCTCATGTTGTTGGTCAGCAGTGAAAATGTGCGTACAGCTTGGGAACAAGGCATCCAGTATCAGTCTTTAACTCATCTAACTGGTGCTTTAAGCCTGAAATATACCGAGTGCAAAGTTGCTTTGTGCTACGAGCCACAAGATTTAAACAGTGATCTCGGGTTGTTGCGCGCTCAATGTGAAATTTCAGGAACCTATAAGTTTATTCAAGATATTTATAAAATGATGGGATTGCGCATGCCTCAAATTCGGATTGAATTGCCCTTTGTGCAACCAGAAAACCAAGAGTTTTTAATGACCTATCATGATTACTATGGTTTAGAGTTACAGTTTGGTTCAAAGTGTGCAGAATTTTGGTTTGATAATGCAGTACTGAATGTTCAGATTCCTTCTGCAGATAAAATGAGTTTTAAGATCTATGAAAGTAAATGTATTGCTGAATTAGAACGCTTAAGAATAGATGAACAAGTGCCATCTTTGGTGCAACGCGTGCAAGATTATTTGGAATTACAGCAAGGGGTAATGCCAACGATGGCGGAAACGGCACAAGCTTTGCAAATTCCAGAGCGAACCTTGCGCCATCAATTGCAGCAACTCCAAAGCAGTTATAAACAGATACGTGAAAAACTGATTAAAGATAAAGCATTAAGGCTAATAGAATATAAAGAGTATTCTATTGAAATGATTGCAGAGTTACTGGGCTATTCAGAGCCGGCGGCTTTTAATCATGCCTTTAAACGATGGTTTGGATACAGTCCACGCCAGTACTTTAAATAGCCTAAGTTTATTAATGCCAAAGTGTTATATATTCCATCCCAAACTTCGCTATACTTTCAATAGCCTAAAATAGTATTCAATGATATGTCAGACTTAAATTCTAAGCACAGTACCGCCTTTATTCCTTTGTCACCTGCAGAACGTTATGCGCAAGCGATCTCTTCTGGTCAGTTCATGCCGGATGATGCACAGGCGCAAGCTGTCCATGAATTGGATCGTGTTTGGCAAGAACTGCTGCAGCGTTTTAAGGCGTCGAAAAAAGCCTTTCGTCGTTTCCGTCGTCAAACATCTCCTAAAGGCGTGTATATGTGGGGCGGTGTAGGGCGTGGAAAAACCTGGCTGATGGATCAATTTTTTGATTCGATTCCTTTTCGCCGCAAAATGCGTATGCATTTCCATCATTTTATGCAGCATGTGCATCGTGAATTGAACAAATTATCGGGACAGCGTAATCCACTTGAATTGGTTGCTGACCAAATTTATCAACAAGCGGTGGTCATCTGTTTTGATGAATTCTTTGTATCGAATGTTACCGATGCGATGATTTTAAGCGAACTGTTCCAAAAATTATTTGAACGTGGAATCACACTGGTTGCCACATCGAATATTGCCCCAGATGGTCTGTATAAAAATGGGATTCACCGTGACCGTTTTATCCCAACGATTGAGATGGTGAAAAAGAACTGTGCTGTGCTTAATGTGGATGCAGGTGTGGATTATCGTCTGCGTGTGCTCAAACAAGCGCAATTGTTTAAATCACCATTGACTCATGATCATAGAAACTGGATCGCCCAGCGTTTTACTGCTTTGACCCAAACTCAAAAAATTTCCCAAGAGCCGATTATTATCAATAACCGTATTGTGGAAACAGTTGGGCATACTGAAGATGTTTTATGGTGTGAATTTTCAGATTTGTGCTTTAAGCCGCGTAGTCCAGCAGATTTTATTGAGATCGCCAATATTTACAATACCGTGCTGGTGAGTAATGTTCCGCATTTAACCGACTATTTGTCGGAAGGCGCACGTCGTTTTATTTATCTGGTCGATGAATTTTATGATCGTGGGGTAAAATTGTTGTTGACCTCTGAAGATTCAATTATTGATATCTATCAAGGTGAAAAACTAGCCTTTGAAATTGAACGCACGCGTTCACGTTTACTGGAAATGCAGTCCGATGAGTATCTGAATGCAGAGCATAAACAAATCCAGAAAACAGCATCCCAAGCGAATTAAAATCAAGCGCCAGAAATGGCGCTTTTTTATTGCGAGAAAATGTGTATTTAGTCGACATTTAAGGCTGGTTATTGTTTAATCTTTGCTCTATAACTATACCAATGTCGGGTTTAAGTACCGTTTTAGCTATAAATCTGCACTTAAGTCTAATTTCGACATTTCAAAAACTTTATAAACTGTAAAAAGGTATTCAAGTTGATGATGACATCGCATTGGTGAGCAGTATTTTATTTAATAATGTGCATATTTATTTTATAAAAAATGATCACTATTTAGCATTGTGATAGTACTATTCAGCTAGATTTAAATCGGTATACTAGAATCTCTTGTTATAAAAAGTAGCAATATCAGGAAAGACAATGACTGCACGTATTCAAAAAGGCAAGTTAGCGATTGCTAAAGAACTTTACGATTTCATCGAAAATGAAGCATTACCGGGTTCTGGTTTAGACAGCGAAACATACTGGAAAAACTTCGAGCAAGTCGTTGTTGATCTTAGTCCTAAGAATAAGGCGCTTTTAGCTAAGCGTGATGATCTTCAGGCTAAAATTGATGAATGGCACCGCAACAACAAATTTGAATTAGAAGCTTACAAAGCTTTCCTTACAGAAATTGGCTACTTATTACCAGAAGTAGAAGATTTCAAAATCAGCACAGAAAATGTCGACGAAGAAATCGCACTTTTGGCTGGTCCACAACTTGTAGTACCTGTACGTAATGCACGTTATTGCTTGAACGCGGCAAATGCGCGTTGGGGTTCTTTATACGATGCACTTTACGGTTTTGATGTGATCCCTGAAGAAGGTGGCGCTGAAAAAGGTAAGGGCTATAACCCAGTCCGTGGCGAAAAAGTCATTGCATTCGCGAAAAATTTCTTAAATGAAACTTTCCCGTTGGTGAATGGTTCGCATGCAGATGCAACAAAATACACAGTAGAGCACAATGCACTGGTTGTGACTTTAAAAGATGGTTCTACCACCACTTTAGTGCATCAAGCACAATTCGTCGGTTATAACGGCGAAGCTGCTGCACCGACTGAAATCGTATTTAAAAATAACGGATTGCATGTAATTGTTGAAATTGATGCAAGCAGCACGATTGGTCAAGCAGATGCAGCTGGTGTTAAAGATTTAGTACTTGAAGCTGCTGTAACGACTATCCAGGATTTGGAAGATTCGATTGCTGCAGTTGATGCAGAAGAAAAAGTAGAAGGCTACCGTAACTGGCTAGGCTTAATGCGCGGTACTTTGGAAGAATCAATCGAGAAAAATGGTAAAACTGTTACTCGTACATTGAATAAAGATCGCACACATAAAAACCTGATTGGTGGCGTGACATCTATTCACGGTCGTTCACTCATGTTACTTCGTAATGTTGGACACTTGATGACCAATCCAGCCATCCTTGTAGATGGTGCGGAAATTTATGAAGGCATCATGGATGCTTTGGTTACACCATTGTTGACTTTCGCAGACATCAAGGGTGAAAATGAAATCAAGAACTCGCGTAAAGGTTCTATGTATATCGTTAAACCAAAAATGCATGGTCCTGAAGAAGTTGCTTTTGCCGTTGAACTGTTTGAACGTGCTGAGCAAGCATTAGGTTTACCGGCTAAAACACTTAAAATCGGTATCATGGATGAAGAGCGTCGTACATCTGTCAACTTGAAAAACTGTATCGCTCAAGCGAAAGATCGTACCATCTTTATTAACACGGGCTTCATGGACCGTACCGGTGATGAAATCCATACCTTCATGGAAGCTGGTCCTTTCGTTCGTAAAGGTGAAGTGAAATCTCAAATCTGGTTCCCTGCTTATGAGAACCGTAACGTGATGATCGGTCTTCAGGCTGGTTTACGTGGTAAGGCGCAAATCGGTAAAGGCATGTGGCCAAAACCAGATATGTTGCTCGACATGTACAAAACCAAAACTGAACATCCAGAAGCGGGTGCAAGTTGTGCATGGGTTCCTTCACCTACAGGTGCAGTCATCCACGCGATTCACTACCATCAAATTAATGTAGCAAACCGTCAACAGGAGTTGTTGGCTACTGAAGCATTGTCACTTGATGATTTGTTGACTCCGCCATTGGCTAAAGACACCAACTGGTCTGAAGAAGAAAAAACCAAAGAACTTGAAAATAACTGTCAGGGTATCCTAGGTTATGTGGTTCGTTGGGTAGATTTGGGTGTAGGTTGTTCTAAAGTTCTTGATATCAACAACGTTGGTTTGATGGAAGACCGTGCAACTTTACGTATTTCTTCTCAACACGTTGCGAACTGGTTACGTCACGGTATCGTAACGCGTGCGCAAGTTGAAGAAGTGATGCAGCGTATGGCGAAAATTGTGGATGAGCAAAATGCTAATGATCCACTTTATACACCAATGTCTACTGACTTTGAAAACAACATTGCTTTCCAGGCAGCTTCTGACTTGATCTTTAAGGGTGGTGAACAACCATCGGGTTATACAGAGCCTCTATTGCATGCAGCACGTTTGAAATTAAAAGGTTATACAGGTGATTAATCCTGTGAACTGAATAAAAAAGCCTCCTTGTGAGGCTTTTTTATATATATGATCGGCACATAATAATGGAGTATAAATCATGTATTTTTGGCGCACCGATCAACTGATTGATGATTTTAAAAAAATAGTGTCACCCAAGTTGATTTTAAAAATTATTATCTCGTCAGCGGTATTTTGATTTTATTGAGTTTTTTTGCTTTAAGTCAGACTGGGGTTGAAGAACTTAAAATCAGTTTGGCTGGATTTGTCATTAATTTAGGTTTATTGGTCAGTTGGATCAATGCTGCTGTTAAAGCCAATGGCGGTGAAAAAGGTCATGCATTCTTAAATCATTTCATTGCACTGTATTTACCGATTACCATCAAAATTACTATTTTTGCCATTGTGGTAATGATCTGTTTTGAACTGATTTTTAACGTTTTTAAAGGTCAGTTTGATGAAGTTCCACTTGCACATATGGATGCGATTAAAAGTGCTGTGGTGGACATAGCAATTTCATTTTTAATTTACTGGCGTATATATGTTGCCATCAAAAAAGTGAACAGTTGATTTTGATCAGCGAATCATAAAATCCCGCTTCGGGATATCGCTCCCAGTTCTTCTTGATTACATTGGCAGATCAAGCTAATGCTTCATTTAGTGAAGTGATAAGAAAAACTCCAGTTTAGAATGTTTTTAATGGGTCATGGATTCTAGAAGTTTCGATTTATACATTGGCTGACGATTCCTAACGACCTAACATAGTCACATTAATACAGTTAAGGATATAATCGAATAAGTTTAATTTAATACCTATGCTATGTGCGCAAACTTCAAACCATTGACTCTCAAACAATTGCAGGATTTAAAGCTACCGGATATTCCTTTTGAGTATCCGGAAGAAGTCTATCCGGGTTATGACTTGCCTTTATTGTTTAAATCACAACAAGGTCTTGAGTGGCGTAAAGTGATGTTTGGTCTCGTGCCGAAATGGGCAGAAGATAAAACAATTGCATCTAAAACTTATAACGCCCGCAGTGAGACCTTGATTCAGAAACCTACTTTTAATAATGCTGTGATGAAATATAAATTTGGTGTCATTCCAGTGGCTGAGTTCTATGAGTCCAAATATTCTGATCATAAGCCACAACGTTGGGGTGTGCGTCGGAAAGATGGTCAAGCTATTTTTATTGCAGCACTTTATGAAATCTGTAAGATCGGGGATGAAGTGGTTCGTTCAGCCACCATGATTACGATCGATGCAATAGATCATCCAATGATGAAGGAATTTCATGAGCCTGGAAATGTTAAACGTTCGGTGATTGTTATTCCTCACGAGCGTTTAAATGAATGGCTAAGTTGGAAATCTCCAGATATTCGATCATTTGTAGAAGGGTTTCCTGAAGATGAATTTGAGTGTTCACATGTACCTAAAGAAAAAATCAAAAAAATAACGCCTCAACTGAATTTTTTCGATTAAGCCTAGCTTAACGTGCTAAATTTTTAAAAATATGCTTGAGGCTTTCCATCATTTTGTCTATTTGTAATGGGGTCAAGCCATCAAAAGATTGTTCCAGAACCACATTGGTGAGGTCATTAATCTTCTGGGCCATTTGTTGCCCTTTCTCTGTTAATAACACACGGGTAATTCGGGCATCATCTTCACATGAGTAAGTATCAACTAATCCTTCATCTTTTAGACGATAGACAATTTTGGTGGTTGTCGACATTTTAGAAATAATCATTTCAGATAAGTCTGAGACACTTGCGTGCGATTTCGCTTTCAATGCAAGTAAAATACGGCGACGAGAATTATCTAAACCATATTTTTTCAACGCATGATCTACGTTTTGTACATGTTGAGCGTGTACTTGGGTAACCCAATAAAATGGAAAGTTATCTAAACTAAAATCGTCAACGCAAGGTAAAAATTTACTATATTTTTTTGTCATGGATTTTCTCCTGTTTTTTAATTGTTGTAATTGTATTTTATTATTGTAACGATTTTGTGAAAAATTGAATAAAACTTATTGAATAACATGTCTTGTAGCCAAAGCAAAAAAGTAACTCTTGATAAAATTTTTTAAATTAAACTTAAATTAGTGCGCTAGATTTTTGAAAATATGTTTAAGGCTTTCCATCATCTTTTCAATTTGTAAGGGGGTTAAACCTTCAAAAGATTGTTCCAGAACCACATTGGTAAGGTCATTAATTTTCTGGGTCATTTGTTGTCCTTTTTCCGTTAAGACGACACGGGTAATTCGGGCATCATCTTCACATGAGTAAGTATCAACTAATCCTTCATCTTTTAAACGATAAACAATTTTAGTGGTTGTTGACATCTTGGATACCACCATTTCGGAAAGATCAGACACACTTGCATTCGGTTTTGATTTTAAAGCGAGTAAAATCCGGCGACGAGAATTATCTAAACCATATTTTTTTAATACGTGATCGACATTCTGAACGTATTGAGCATGGACTTGGGTAACCCAATAATATGGAAAATTTTCTAAGCTAAAACTTTCCGGAGAAGGTAAAAATTTACTATATTTTTTAGTCATGGTAGGCAACCACCTAATTCATTGTTGTAATTGTAATTTTTCATCGAAAGCATTCTAATCTAAAGCTATTTTGTTTCGCAATACATATTAAATTATTTTTATTGCTTATTAATATATATTAAGTTTTTTATAATGCAATAAGGGAACTTATCTTTATAAGCTTCCTTATACGAATCAAAATTAAGCGTGATCGTTTAGAAGGGACAGGGTGTAACTGTCTTTATCTTGATGAAATCCCACAATACTCTGGGCAAACTTCAACACTTCTTCTTGGACTTCAGAATATTGATAAGGCTCTGAAGCTAACATTGCCGTAGGAGTACCGTATTGTAAAATGACAGGTATAAGCATTTCAAACTTTTGGTTATTATGCGTGACCATGACCTTAACTTGATGCTGATCAAATGATGAATCTAGATTTAGATATGCACCTTCATAGCTAGTATTAGCAATCGTTTTCGACGTTTTATTGAAGGTTAATGCTTTTTCATTTGTCATAGTAAATAATCCCTGTAAATTTTTTTGATTGGATTAGAGATTTACGCATCTAAGTTAGCTATCAATTATTGAGTTAAAAATCTTGGCTGTATTTTATTCTAGTGAAAAAAACAGCTTTGGGAACTGATCTTTTTAACAAAAAATTTCTGATATTTGAATCGCATGCCTAATAAATTGTTGTATTTGTCAAGTAAATATTGTAATAAAATTCATAAAAACAATAACTTATATTGTAATATTTTGGGTTTTTTTAATTTTTAGTTGTTGTAACTGTTAGATCCATTCTATTTCCAAAGCAAAAAATCAGACGAATAGATGAAATAAGTCACAAAAATTAGTATGTATTTTATACAGATTGGCATTTTTATGATTAGAAATGAAAAAATCTAATTACAAATTTTATAGTTTGTGCATAATTAATTTATCTATTGTTGAACAGGTCACCTCTATGGATCCGTCGCCGTGCAGGTCTACATTTAATTTTAACCAAATTCATAAGATCGGAGATTTAAACTAATGGAGTTTTTATTAGATCCGGGAATTTGGATTGGTTTACTTACCCTTATTGTTTTAGAAATTGTCTTAGGTATTGATAACCTGGTTTTTATTGCTATTTTGGCAGAAAAACTCCCTCCAGAACAGCGTGATAAAGCGCGTGTAGTGGGGCTTTCCCTCGCTTTGTTTATGCGCTTGGGCTTATTGTTTGCTATCTCTTGGTTAGTCACTTTGACCAAACCGCTTATTACGGTCTTTGATTGGACCTTCTCAGGTCGAGATCTGATTCTTTTATTTGGCGGTTTATTCTTGGTCTATAAAGCTGTGACCGAACTGCATGAAAAGATTGAAGGCAAACCTGAAGTTAACGTGACTACCAATATTGTGTATGCGAGTTTTACTGCAGTTGTTGCACAAATTGTGGTGTTAGATGCCGTATTCTCTTTAGATTCGGTGATTACTGCAGTTGGTATGGTCGACAACATCTATGTGATGATGACGGCAATGATTGTTGCTATGGCGGTAATGTTACTGGCCTCCAAATCATTAACTGCTTTTGTAAACCGACATCCGACCGTTGTGATTTTGTGTCTAAGCTTCTTATTGTTAATTGGTATTAGCTTGATTGCAGAAGGTTTCGGTTTCCATATTCCGAAAGGTTATATCTATTCAGGTATTGGTGTTGCGATTGCAATTGAAGCATTTAACCAATTTGGTCAGCGCAATATAGCCAAACATGAATCTAAAATTCCACTGCGTCATCGTACAGCGGATTCCATCTTGAAATTGATGGGTGGCAAAATGGAGACGGTGGCGAATAGCGCGCAACACTTCGAAGCTCAAGAAGCATTTGCTGATGAAGAACGTTATATGATTGGTGGGGTATTAACCCTGGCAGAAAGATCTGTTGCCTCGATCATGACACCGCGTAGCCAGATTTCTTGGGTGGATATTGAAGATAGTCCTGAACAGATTCGTGAACAGGTGTTATCTGTGCCGCATAGCTTGTTTCCGGTGTGTCGTGGAAGTCTGGATAAAGTGATCAGTGTTGTTCGTGCTAAAGAATTGCTCGATGTCATTGATGATGACGAACAACTCAAAGCTTTAATCAAACGCCATCGTCCGATCTATATTTTCGCGAAAATGAAAGTGATTGATGCCATTAATACCTTGCGCACATCGAAAGGTTCGTTGGTTCTGGTGAGTGATGAATTTGGTAATGTACAAGGTTTAATTTCTCCACTTGATGTGTTTGAAGCCATTGCCGGAGAGTTTCCTGATGCGGATGAACAGCTCGATTTAGTGAAAATTGATGATCACACCTGGAAAGCATCGGGCATGCTGGATGTGTACCAGCTTGAATTAGAGTTGGGCATGATGGATCTGGTCGAAGAAGATGCGGGTTATATCAGTGTTGCAGGTCTGATTTTAGAAAAGACGCACGGAGAAGTAACTGTAGGTACTCATCTGGAATTTCACGGCGTTCATTTTGAGGTGACGGAACTGGATGATAATCGAATTAAATCGGTTTTAATTATGCATCGCTAAAAGGGAATTACGGACACTAGAAAAAGATAATGAATATCTCTAATTAGTTTCCTTTTCAATCGCTTTAAAAACCCAATAGACAGGTGCTATTGGGTTTTTGTCATTTTGATTTATCTTTAAATGATTAGAAAATAGATGAATTTTGACCTGGTGCTTTAAGATGGAGAGAGTAAACAAGTTAATCCGTCCTAAAATAGCTATTTCTAGGGATGTTGAATGTGAATAAAGTGATGAATAATAAAAATATAAAATAAGGCTTAAAGAGATCTAATGCGTATCACAGAAAGGATTGTAGATTTTACAAAACTTGCATCTGAACAAAAACATCGTTTTTTTGAAATGATATGTGAATTTGATCAGCAAATTTTTCCAAATTCTACTGCAAATGAAATTTATGATTTTGTATATGATCAGGAAGCTGTTTCAGTTCTGGTGGTTCATTATTATCATAAAGATACACTGGTTGGACAAAACATTATTCCTGTGCTTAAGCTTTCTCTAGAGGGTCATCCTGTCTTTGTGGTGAGCTCCCGGGCGAGTATTTTACCAGCTTATCGTAAAGGCAACAGAACACTTAAAACTGCAATCCGGGTTGCGATTAATCACCGAATTCGGAATCCCACTATTCCCTTATGGTTTGTACCTACAGTCATACAGCCTAAAATTTATACCTATTTTGCATCTCATTCACAAAATTTTTTCCCACGTACAGGTAAAGAAACTCCTCAAGAGTATTTAAAAGTTCTGGAGATGATTCAGCAGCGTAAGCAGGATATATGCAAGCGCCGAGACGATATTTTTGTCTATCCTTATGTAATGCCGCAAACTACATCCGAACACATTCAACGTTTAAGAACTAAGGCAACGCCACATATAAATTTTTTTATGCAGCATGTGCCTGACTATTTTGATGGCATGGGTTTGCTGTGTATCTGTAAATTGGATTTAAAAACGATTTTTGAAACCATATTGAATTTATTTTTAGACCGCAAAGTGTATTAAATTTTATTCTCTAAAGACTGGCTGAATTATCTATTTAAAATTTATCAGTTTGCATAAATAAAGCATAGGCAAAAAATACTCATTACGCTTAAAAATATCAAAATGCTTTGACTTTCTATAGCTTAGATGCATATCGCTATAGTTAGTTTTGATAGTTTTTAAATAATCTCGACATTTTCCTTATAGTTCAATAAAAGCAAATCCAAGCATTTGGATGAGTACATTGAAGTGATTTAAATAAGGAAACGGGATGTTGAATCAGTCTTTCGATACGGATGTTGTGGTGATTGGGACCGGCCCAGCGGGAGCAACCACTGCTTTGGCCTTGGCCACTTATGGGGTTTCAGTCCGTTTTTATACCCAGTTTAATGGCCTGGCAAATTCTCCACGTGCGCACATTACCAATCAGCGTGCAGTTGAAGTATTGCGTGAATTTGATTTAGAAGAAGAAGCTAAGAGTAGGGCTACCCCATGGCAACACATGGGGGAAAGCATGATCACCACCAGTTTGATTGGCGAGGAGATTGCCCGTATCCAAGCGTGGGGAACTGGCGATTTACGTCATGGTGATTACATAAAGGGAAGCCCTTCACCTTTATTCGATTTGGTGCAACCAGAAATGGAAGCACTACTGGTTAAACATGCGGTTGCGCGTGGTGCAAATCTATTTTACAACACCGAATATTTAGATCATGAACAAGATGAGACTGGCGTTACGGTCTGGTTTTTAGATCGCTTGGAAAATCGCAAATATTCGGTTCGTGCCAAGTATCTGGTGGGGATGGATGGGGCACGCTCTAAAATTGTTGAAAAAATCGGTCTTCCGATTGAAGGTCATATGGCGCGTGCAGGTACGACCTATGTCCGTTTCAAAGCTGACTTGACTAAGTATGTGCAACATCGTCCAAGCATTTTGCATTGGATTGTTAATCCCGCTGCGGGGTTTGGCGAAATTGGTATGGGCTTGCTGCGCGCCATTTCTCCATGGAATGACTGGATTGCAGGTTGGGGCTTCGATATTGCACAAGGTGAGCCGCAATATACCCAAGAACAAATCATCCAACGTATTCATACTTTTATTGGTACGGACGATGTCGATATTGAAGTTCAAAATGTATCAGCATGGTATGTGAATCAGGCGTTTGCCAAGCATTATTCAGTCGGTCGGGTTTTCTGTGGCGGAGATGCCGTACATCGTCATCCACCATCCAGTGGTTTGGGTTCAAATACCTGTATTCAAGATGCGTTTAACTTGGCATGGAAACTGGCTTTCGTCATTAAAGATTGGGCGAAAGCAGATTTATTAACCTCTTATAGTGATGAGCGTGTGCCGGTTGGACAGCAAATTGTGGCACGTGCCAACCAGTCTCGCATGGACTACAAGCACCTGAAAGATGTTTTCGGTTTTGATCAAGGTATTGAAACCACCCAACAATTGTTGGATCGATTGAATGCACCAACAGCAGACGCGGCTGAATTGCGTACTCAGCTGAATCATGCTTTGGAAATTAAAAACTTTGAGTTCAATGCGCAAGGGGTGGAGCTGAATCAGCGTTATCAATCCGTTGCCGTGGTTTTGGAGGATGAAAATGAAGAGCAATGGCAAGCTGATCCGCAACTATATTTGCAGGCGACGTCACGTCCCGGGGCGAAAATTCCACATTGCTGGTTAATTGATGCGAAAAATGGTCAGAAGGTTTCCACTCTGGATATCGTCGGAAATGGAAAACTTACTTTAGTGACTGGTTTATCCGGTACAGCCTGGAAAAAGGCAGCTGAACAATTAGATTTAGCTTATCTAGATGTTGTGACCATTGGGCAAGAAGTTAAAGATGTTTACGGCATCTGGCAAAAAAACTGTGAAATTGCTGAAGCAGGGATGTTACTGGTTCGTCCGGATGGCTATGTAGCATGGCGCCATCAAGAAGCATTGTATGACGATGCCGAAGCCTTGCAGAAACTCAGTCATGTACTGCAACAAATGCAGTATCAAATCGCTTAATTCAGATTTTTAAAAGTTATTCTGAAACTTGTTGTTGAACAGATTGCTGAATGATTTTTGCGGTAAATTGCAAAACTGGATTTTCAGCATCTGTTCGATAACTGGCATACAGCGGTAAAGTCGGCAAGTCTTGTTTCAGTTCAATCGCCTGTACATTGGGATTCAGCAATTGCCGTGCATATTCAGGAATAAAGCTCCAGCCCAAACCCATATTGATGAGATTTATATGTTGCAGGGCATTGGTGACTTGGTATTTATATTGTAGTTTTAAATTTTCTTTTTCAGTGAACTGTTGAATTCGTTGATAGAACACTGGTGAAAAGAGCTGGTCACAGACAATAAAGTCATCATTTTGAATTTGTCTTAAGTCCTGAATCTTACGTTTGGAAATATAATTTTGATGGGCAACACATAATAATTTTTCTTCAAATAGCATGGTGCTGGTATAAACCGGATCATCCATACACACGCGACTAAAAATCAAATCCAGTTCGGAGTTTTTCAACGCTTGGATCTGTTCGCTACAGGATAAACTTCTAATTTTAAGCTCAACTTGTGGAAACTGAGCACGAACCCGTTGAATCACTTGGGGAATAATGGTCATTTCCGCAACGTGCAATACGCCAATAAACAGCTGTTGCTGACCCTGATTGGCGATTTGACGTGCATGAGCGACAGCCAGTTCGGCGTATTTAATCGATTCCAAGGCATATTTTAGAAAACCTTGACCTTCTGCAGTCAAGGCTATTTTTCGTGCACTGCGATCGATAAGTTGTACGCCTACTTCTTCTTCAAGATCTTTAATTTGCTGGCTGAGAGAAGGTTGCACGGTACAGAGTTTTTGCGCAGCACGGGTAAAGTTGAGTTCTTCCGCCAGCGCCACAAAGTAACGTAAATGTCTAAGTTCCATTGAGTATGTCCTGCTGCAAAACGGTTTTACGCTACTGTTTAAAACTAAAATAAAGATCTATGCAGAATCATCTACATCCATAAAAGAATGCTTTAGATTTCAAGGATTTTTATATCGGCATATTGTCGGATTAAATCTGGATTTAAACTGTGGATGTAATCCATGAATGCAACATTGAACTGACCAATCGTTTGCGCTCTTTCAAAAGCCAGTTTCCCTGCAATGGCAAAATGCGTATGTGCAGCAATGGTGGCAATAGTCGCTGTGCTTACCGCACAGTAAGCCGCGATTAAAGCACCGAGTGCACAGCCTGTTGCGGTGACTTTGGGCTGTAAATAAGAGCCACCATTGACCTGAATCACAGCATCAAGTTCTTTGCTTAAAATAAAATCAGATTCACCTGAAATCGCGATGCATTCAGCGTGTGCTAACAGGACTTTGGCCTGGCTATACACATCGGCACTATCCAAAGTGCTATCGACACCTTTGGAGAGCACCTGATTGCCTGCAAGGGTGCTAATTTCTGAAGCATTACCACGAATGACGGTGGGATTATATTGCAGTAACTCATCCACCATATCCGAGCGCCATTTTAAAACGGGACCATAACCGACTGGATCGAGTACCCAGGGCGTATCAGTTCGTTGTGCCGTTTGTGCAGAAATTTGCATCGCCTGCATCTGTTCATTGGTGGGCGTACCCAGATTAATGCTCAGTGCAGCAGAAATGCTGGTAAAACTTTCGGCTTCGAATGGATTGTCAATCATGGCAGGAGAAGCACCGGCAGCCAGCAAAACATTGGCTGCATAATTGGCTGCAACACTATTGGTAATACATTGCACCAAAGGCTGCTCCGTTTGCAGCTGTATCCATGCTTCAACAATATGTTCGATCAATGTTGAAGTTTGATCCATTAGATTATTCCTTAAGTTATACATAGGATTGGAGAGATTAGACATATGGCTCACCGTCTATTGGGTGAAATTCTATTGGGTAAAATAGTGGTCTTGATGCTTACAGGTGCGACAACATAAGGTCACATAATTTTCAGCATCGTAATCCACAGTAAGCTCATTCGAACCGCAATACATACAGCGTTTTTGTGAATAGAAGCTTAAGCGCGGTTCAATCTTTTTCCAGATCCGCCAAATCGGCTGGAAAAAAATACTTTCATCATAGCCCAGAAAGCGGAAAAACAGGATTTCGCTCATCTTGCTAAAAGGAATATTGTGAGGACGCGGCAGGGTAGATGTTTCCCATTTTTCGGTCACGGCACGGTCACGATATTGCTGCAAGGTTTTCTTTAGCAAGTTGGTGTTAATAAAGTTTTCATTGCGTGCTTGCAGGGCTTTTTGCTGATGCAAATATTCCAGCGCAGTTTGCACCAGATAATAGATTTGTCCCACCGCCAATGAATCCATCAGGCGATAACAAAAGGTCTGAAAACTGTTATTTCCGGCAATTTGAATGCCCCATGTGCGACAATAAAACTGGGCAAACTGAATAATTTCCTGATACAGCGCTAAATAAAGCACATTTTTAACTTCATCGGCATTTTTAAAGGGCACGCCCATGGTTAAATTTTCATAAAACCAGTTTCGAAGTTGCTGGGTAATGCTAAACAGACTCGGTTCAGAATAACCGTCTAAACGTACATTGACATAGTAATGATGTGCCTCAGTGGCAAAATCTTTGGCAATCAGGATTTGTTCTTTAACCAGTTGCTTGACCAAATAATTCTGGAACAAATAATCCGGGGTAATGGAATGGTATTTAATGCTTTCCCAATCAATATATTCATGATGCGTGGTATGTTCCTGAACCTGATTGTCCAAAATACTGAGTAAAAACAATTTATTCAGAAAGCTGATCTGGTCTAGTTGATATTCGACATTATCTTTATTTTTCGATTTGATTTTGCGCTGCTCTTGAAGACGCGTTTCGGTGAGCATTTTTTTCCGATTGACTAAACATTTGTCACAATGACAATTGGTGCGCCCATCCTGAAAGACTCGATGTTGGCAGTGACTACATTCATGAAAATTAAGTGCTTGATCGTACTGTTCTGCTTCAATCCAGAACATGGATGCCTGACACAAAGGGCATGATGTACTTTCATCTAACTGTTTTTGCAGAATCTGAAGGAGCATGGAAAGAGTCAATCACAAGTCTGGTTAATCATTCAAACGATTATACACATCTCTTTTATTGTAACGTGATTGAATAGCGCTGAATGAACAATAAATGCAAGCAGGAAAATATATGCAGATTTACTTTAGAAAAATAGCCTAAGTATTTATTGTTGATTGATGTGGAGATGGAAAGGCAAATCTTCCACCTCCACAAAATGAGGGGCTGTCTGAGAGGTAAATTCTTTAATTAATACGAAGCAGGGCAAGGTAATGATTCATCCTCCTCGCCTAATTGCTTTGCATTGATTAAAGCCTGAACCTTTTTAGAGGGAATTTTTTTGCTGCCTAATGAATCGTAATTGTTCAAAATTGCGCAAATATCGGGCGATTGCATTGGAATACCTTCACAGCTCATAAACATGGCAATCACTTTATGGTCGATTCCGGCAGCGTCGAGAGTTTGCATGGTCTTGATATTTTCCACACGGACAATATGGTCTTTTAAATACATGGGACACCTCTTCTAATTTTGATCTGATTTTATAGTGCGCTTTACACAAATATATACAAGCAAGAAACGTGCTCAAAATGTAGTCATCTTGAAAATATCTGTCACTTTGAGTTATGCCAGTTTATAAGTCAGCTAAATCTTGCTCAAATAATATAAACAGATATCAAAATACAGAGATTTTCTATTTATCTTACTGAAAGGTGTTGGAGTTATAGTGCATGATTTTTAACTGCACGTATGATAAGTAAGCAACTGAAATATTAATTGTACTGATGTTCAGACAACGAATTGAAAATTGTGAGCAATGCGCCCATATATAACTCAAATCAATCGCACAGACAGATTGTGAAAGTTGTCGTATGATCGAAGCATTCACACAAAACAAAGTCTTGGCTCAAGAACTACAGGATTAGGACATTATATGAATATCGCGGCAAACCCAGTGGTTGAAGCAGACCAAACTGTTTATTTAAAAGACTATCAAAAACCCTCTTTTTTGGTTGATTCAATCAACTTGGATATTCAGGTTCATACAGATCATACCGATGTAAATGCAACATTGGTGATGAAGCGCCAGACAGCAGGGGATTTGGTTCTGTTGGGTCGTGACCTGGAATTAAAATCCATTACTTTGAACGGTAAGCAACTGAGTGCAGCAGACTACACACTGGATGCTGAACAGTTGGTGATTGCCAATGCACCAAATGAAGTCATTCTTGAAACTGCAGTGGTGATTCATCCTGAAAGCAACACGCAACTTGAAGGTTTGTACCAAGCTGGCGACGATTTATTTGTTACTCAAAACGAACCTGAAGGTTTCCGCAAAATCACGTTCTATCCGGACCGTCCGGATGTCCTGTCTGTCTTTACCACACGCGTAGAAGCCGATAAAAAATTCCCGGTACTTTTGGCTAATGGTAACTTGATGGAAGCTGGTGAGGCAGGTGAAGGTCGTCACTACACCATTTGGGAAGATCCGACCAAGAAACCAAGCTATTTGTTTGCCTGCGTGATTGGTGATTTGGCGGTTCTGAAAGATTCTTATGTGACTTCAGAAGGTCGCAATGTTTCTTTAGAAATTTATGCGGTAGAAAAAGATATTCCAAAATGTCACATCGCCATGGAAGCGCTGAAACATTCTATGCAATGGGATGAAGAACATTATGGTCGTCCGTATGATCTGGACAACTATATGATTGTGGCAACCAGCGCATTCAATATGGGTGCCATGGAAAATAAAGGTTTAAATATCTTTAATACGTCCTGTGTGCTTGCCGATGAGGAATTCACCACTGATGCAGCCATCATGCGCGTACAGTCTGTAATTGCACATGAATACTTCCATAACTGGACCGGTAACCGGATTACTTGCCGTGACTGGTTCCAGTTATGCTTAAAAGAAGGTTTGACCGTATTCCGTGATCAGTCATTCTCGGAAGATTTACAATCGGCTGCGGTACAGCGTATTGATGATGTTGCTGTGTTGAAAGCGCACCAATTCCCAGAGGATTCAGGTCCGTTATCGCATCCGCCACGTCCAGATCACTTTGTCGAAATTAATAACTTCTATACCGCGACTGTGTATGAAAAAGGTGCGGAAATTAACCGCATGATGGCAACCTTGCTTGGTAAAGAAAAATTCCGTCAAGGCACCGACGAATACTTCCGCCGTCATGACGGTCAGGCAGTGACGGTTGAAGATTGGGTTTCAGCATTGACTGCGGGTTCGGGTGTGGATTTATCTGCCTTCCTGATTTGGTACAATCAACCCGGCACACCAAAACTGGAAGCCAAAGGCGAGTACGATGCTGCAACTCAAACCTATCGTTTAAGCTTCAAACAATCGTTAAAAGATCATCATAAATATCCAAACCTAAAAGCCGTTCCAATTCCAGTGGCTTTGGCACTGTTTAATGCAGAAACAGGTGAGCAATATACGCTGCAATCTGAAGCACTATTTGAAAATGGTGTTAAAGATGGCGTGTATTTATTGGATCAAAATGAGGCAACTATTGAATTTACCGGCGTAACTGAAAAACCTGTGGTGTCATTGCTGCGTAATTTCTCTGCACCGGTCAATCTGGAATTCAACTATTCCGATGAAGAACTGGCTTTCTTGATGCAATATGAAACCAACGGTTTCAACCAATGGCAAGCCACTCAAACTTTGCTGGAACGTATTTTATTAAACGGTCATGATGCTGATATTTATATCCAAGCCATGAAAAATACTCTGCCGGAAGTCATTCAAAAAGATCCACTGCTGGCATCACGCTTGTTTGATGTCCCTACAGAAGGCTATTTGGGTAGCCGGATCGACAGTGAGTATCGTCCTGAAGTGGTTCAAGAACAGCGTAATGCTTTGCTAGACACATTGGCACGTGAATTGGGGGCCTTCTGCAAAGAGACTTACCTGGAATTAGACCCAGATATGCAAACTGAATTCTCTCAAGCGATGGGTGTTCGTGCACTCAGAAACATCATGCTCAGTATGATTGCACGTCAGGGGGATGCCTTTGCTTTTGATCTGGCTTATGAGCAGTATCACACAGGCAACATGTCTGAGCGTTTGGGTGCACTTAAAGTCTTGGTTTGGAATGATGCACCACAAACCAAAGAAGCTTTGGCAGACTTCTATAGCCGCTTTGAAGATGAAGCTTTGTCTTTAGATCAATGGTTTATGGTTCAGGCGGCACATCCGAAAGCAAATGCAGAAACCATCAAATACTTAACCTCGCACCCTGATTATGATTTGGGTACACCAAACCGTATTCGTTCAGTGAGTGGTGGTTTAAATGCCAATCCAGTCAATACATGGAGCTTTGGTGTTCAACACTTTATTGATCTGGCCAAATATTTGGATGAGAAAAACCCGATTGTCGGTTCGCGTTTACTGCAAGTGCTTTCTCGCTGGTACACCTTGGCAGAGCCACAACGTACAGAAGTCAAAACTGCACTGGAAGCTTTAAAACCACAAGTGAAATCTAAAAACGTTTCAGAAACTTTAAATAGTATGTTGAGTATCTAACTGAGTATTCATTAAATGACTAAAAAAGCCTTTTCTTGATTAGAACCGAGAAAAGGCTTTTTATTTTTAGAGTGCAATATAACGGAAGAATAAATGACCGAGTGTTTAGAATAACTAAATTAAAAGATAAAATGATAAGACATATTTTCTATTGAGTTATCATTTTAAAAGTGTCGATTAAATCACATTAATGGCGTAAAATCGTAATATTAAAGCTCATATAAAATGGGCTTTGTTTATTTAGCAGACTTTCATTGGATTAAGCCTGTCGTTTTATTAAGTGGACTGGAGGTTGGTTTTGTTAGTTAAAATTGAAGATGGTTTTTATTTAAACTCCCAACATATTATTGCTATTCGAGTTTCAAAAAGTACCAGTGATGGACATTTTATTGTAGTGATTGAATATACGCCGAATAATATTCAGGCGATGGGAACGTACCAAAAAACTTTTGACAACAAAATTGAAGCAGAAACTTATCTACAAACTTTGCATCAGTACATTTCCAAATAAATCCTGTGCATTGTCATTAAGGTTGCAACTTAAACTGATTGAGAAAATTATCCTTTAGTTAGAATAAGTGTAGGTGATACAAATCTAAATAAAAGGCTTACTGATCATTATGGGTGAATTGATTATTTTATAGTTAGACCGGTACTAGAAAATGTATGAGGGAAGACTATGATTAAAACAATATTTAGGTTAACCATCAGCTTAAGCATGTTAATGGGGTTATCAGCATGTCAAAAGAGTGATGGTGATCATGATCCAGATAAAAAAGTTGCTCCCCATGCCTTGGATAAAGACAGTTAGTTTTATGGAATTTAAAAGATAGACGCTTTTATTACTGATCAAATAAAAAGTCCCTAAATTTAGGGACTTTTTTAATGGTTAAACTTTTACAATCAATACCGGTATTGGCGATTGGGTGAGTACGGCTTGCGCCACACTGCCTAACATTAATTTTTTGAATCCTGTACGGCCATGCGAGCCCATAATAATTAAATCAGCACCGACTTCATCAGCCACATGAATGATTCCTTCAGCAGGCGATACACCTCGAATAATTTTGGTATCCACATCAATGCTATCTCGAATGAATGATTGCTTGATCTCAGCCAAGCGCAACTGCGCATTCTTTTCAGCCTGTATAAAGTAATCTGTAATTCCAGGTGCGACTTTATAAAAGTCCACTCCCACAAATGGATCTATCGCAATCACACTGGTAATGGTGACTTGACAATGAAGTGCGTTGGCTAAGGATAATGCCTGTTCAACAGCTGCATAAGAAATAGGAGATTCATCTACTGGAACTAAAATATGTTTATAAGTCATGAAATTATCCTTAGGAATATAGCTGAATTGGAAAGATTTTTTAATTGTGATAGTCAGTCATTATGACAGATGAAAGGATCATGAAAAGCCCCCAATAAACCCCACATCAATTGCAGGGTTTATTGATCAATACTTATTCTTTAACAATTAAAACCGGAAGTTTTGTGCCTTTTAGCACATCTTGAGCAAAGCTGCCCAACAAGAACTTTTGAAAACCTTTGCGACCATGCGAACCCATAACAATCAGATCAATTTTCAATTTTTCTGCAGTTTCAATAATGCTTTCTTCAGAAACATTACCTTTCACGATTTGAGTGTTGGCAGTAATACCATTTTCGCTGGCAATGGCTTGAGCCTGTTTCAATGCTTTTTCAGCATTGGCATATGCCTGAACGAAATATTCTTTCATAATGGGAGACGGATAGTAAAAGTCTGCATCAGAAAAAGGGTCTTCAGTGACTAAACTGATTAATGTTAATTGACCACCAAAAGCTTGGGCAATCTGAGCCGCATTTTTAACTGCAGATAATGAAATGTCAGAACCGTCAACTGGAACTAAAATATTTTGATAAGACATAAGACTTGTTCCTTGGTGTTTATTATGTAGCTATCAATTATAGATAGCACATTGTCTTTGAATGATCAATTTAGTCTGTGAAAAATGATTTAAAATTCATTAAATTATATAAATATCATGGATATAAGTGTGTTCTGTTTTGCATTTAAATCTGAGTTAAAAGCTCAACATTCGCATAAGTATTTCTAAATGTTTAAACAGGCATTAAAATGCCCAAAAATATGACCGTCTCCAACAAATTGCAGGCGAAATAAGTTTAATAAGGGAAGCCTGTGTATTCAAAATTTTTCGGTTTAAGTCTGTGTTTCATTACTGCTCTACACAGTAGTGGTTGTCAGAATACACAAAGTAATACCAAGGTGATTGCGAGTGTTTTTAATGCTTCCACCAATGTGCAAAAAAAGATGATCGATAAATATGCACCACAAGAGATTTTGGTACAGAAAAATATAATGTATATGCAGGAAGCATCATTAACTTTGGATGTGTATCAGCCCAAAAATGTGATGCAACTTGAGCCGCGTCCAACCGTAGTTTGGATTCATGGCGGTGGATGGGTTTCAGGTTCTAAAGAACACGCACGAGGTTACTTTAAGCTTTTGGCTGATCAAGGTTATAACGTGGTTTCACTGCAATATCAATTTGCTCCCAAAGTGATTTATCCAAATCAGCTGCTACAAATTAATCAGGCTTTAAAATTTATAACCGAGCATGCGCAGGAATATAATATTAATGCCAATCAAATGTATTTGGCGGGTGATTCTGCAGGTGCGAATTTAGCCAGTCATTACGCAGCTTTAATTAGTAATCCTGATTTTGCGCGGCAGTCTAATATTACGCCATTGATTCAACGCGACCAGATTAAAGGCTTGATTTTACATTGCGGTATTTATGATATGAATGCTTTTATTAATACAGCACCCAATGAACTGAAATTAATTGAGTGGGGCGTATTTAACTTGGTTCAAGCCTATACAGGCAATAAAAAAGATGATGCGGAATTTTTAAAAAGTATATCTCCAATTCAATATTTAACAGCGAATTATCCACCAGTATTGATTAGTGGTGGAAATAAAGATTTCTTAACCAAAACCCAATCGGTTCCTTTTGTACAAGCATTAATGAATCAAAAAATACCCGTGACCGACGTATTTTATCCAGACTCCAAAGAGTTTTTGGTACATGAATATCAATTCATGATGAGTAAAAAGGCAAGTCGGCAAACATTTGAACAAACCATTCGATTTATTCAAAAATATAGTCCTGCATTTTTTTAAAAAGTGCTTGATGTCATTTTATATTTGAAAGATTGAATACATACTTTGTGGGCTAAATCTGAAGGTTTTACTCAATTGGGTCCAAGCCTTTTGGTTTTCGTCTTTTATGCGGTTTCTTTTTATATATTATCTCAAGATTCTAAACTTCAAAATGATAGACACCGCAAAACCAAATAATAATCCCCAGAATGCTGAACCAATGCCAAAGAACTGTATTCCTGAAGCGCTGAACAAGAAGGTCATTAAAGCGGCTTCTCGTTCACTGACATCTTGAAAGGCGATGGCGATGTTATGACTGATGGTGCCAAATAAAGCAATTCCTGCAAGGGCCACAATAAAAATAGGCGGAAATGACATCAGTAAACTAGTGAGGGTTGCCGCGAAAATGCCCATTACAATATAGAAAAAACCACAGCTCATTCCAGCAATGTAACGTTTTTGAGGGTCAGGATGAACTTGATCATCTAAACTGACTGCAGCACTAATAGCTGCAATATTAACGCTGTAGCAACCCAAAGGGGCAAGTAGCATTTGAGCAACCCCGGTCCAGCCAATGAGCTGATTTACATGAGGTTGATAACCATAGCTTTTAATCATGGCAATCCCAGGCAAATATTGCGATGCCATATTAATCACAAATAAAGGCAGGGCTAAGCCTAAAATAGCTGACCAGCTAAACTCAGGCGTGATCCATACAGGCTTCGCTAAGCTCCATTGTAAAACTGGAGTATGAAACTCCATAAACATTGGACAAAGGGCCAGTCCGGCAATTACCGTAATCACGATGCTATAACGTGGTGACAGTCGTTTAGATAGAATGTAAACGGCTAAAAGTGAAAGAATAAACCCCCAATCATTTTGCATGCTGGCAAAAAGCGCAATGCCAAATTTGAGTAATACACCGGCAAGCATGGCACTGGTTAAGCTTTGTGGAATATAGGACAAAACTTTCTGAAAGATACCTGAAAAGCCTAAAATAGCTGTGAGTAGCCCACTAATGAAAAATGCACCAATGGCTTCGTATAAGCTATAGCCGCTACCCGTTGCTAAAATGAGCGCAAGCCCAGCAGTAGACCAAGAGGTCGCAACAGGATATTTAAACTTCCACGATAAAATTAAACCCGAGAGTCCAATCCCCAAACCTAAGGCCCAAAACCAGGAGGTGATTTGCTCTGGAGTTGCTCCTAATATTTGTGCAGCTTGAATGACTAAAACCGCAGAAACACTAATGCCAATCAGAAAGGTAATGAAACCTGCAAATACAGCAGGAACAGAAAAATCTTTGAGAAAATTTTGCATAAATCCTTTGCGGTGATTATTTTATAATGCTTGAAAAGCGTAATAATCATACGCCTTTCATTTTTAAGCGCAAAGGCATAATCGAAATAATATATCGTGTATTTATGGGCTTAAATTATTTAAGCAAACCTGAAATTTACAGGGTAGAAGTCGCAAGTTTAATCCCGAAACCACAGAATAAAAGACCGACAGCCGCTACACATGATGCCGTCACTTTATAGCGTTGGGTAAAGTAAGTCGCCAGTTTAGCCCCTGAAAAAATCAGGATGGTTAAATAACTCATACTAATGATTTGTAATACCAGCGCAAGCGCAGCAAAGGTAATTGCAGGATAGGGATAAGCAGGATCTACAAATTGAACGAAGAAGGATAAATAAAACAGAATCGCTTTAGGATTTAAAATGCTAATGGTTAATGCTGTTTTAAAAGGATGAAGTTGCTCAATATTTTTTTCAACTGTAGCGATTTCTTTCTGTGAGTGTGCGGAATTCCAGGTGTGATAAGCCGCTATGAGCAATTTTATCCCTAAATAACTCAGATAAAGTGCACCAATAATTTTCAGTAAGGTGAATAACCAGGGGAAAGCATGCAGTAAGGAAGCTGCACCAAGCGCAGTGAGTAAAATTAAAACAATGTCACCGGTATAAACACCGAATGCACTTTTATAACCGGCTTTGATACCAAAACGTGAAGCGATGGACATCACGTATAAGGAATTGGGTCCGGGCAATAACACAATTAAGGTTGTACCAATAATATAGGTGGTAAGATCGGTAATGCCGAACACAATAAATACACTCTCAAACGATCAAAAAAGCCGACTTGTTCACTATAACAAAATCGGCTTTTTGATGGTGCAATATTGATATTTTAAGCTTGTATTTCAGCATCTAAGCCAAAAGATTGGCGAAGTAATGTACTTAGTTGCTCGCGGGCCTTAATAAAGCCATCAATCCCGCTTTGTAAAAGTTGCGAAGACATTAAGTCATGTTCAATTTGCTCTTTAAATGTTTCCTTCGTTAAAGGTGTAACGATACGCTGGCAATGGGCTTGTGCATGATTGTTTGAAAGCTGAGGAACGATTTCACGTTGATCTTGTTCAAGCTCTGCCAAAAGGTTTGGCGATACTGTCAATAAGTCACAGCCTGCTAATCCTAGGACTTGGTCAATACTGCGGAAACTTGCACCCATAATTTCTGTTTTAATACAGTGCTGTTTATAGAAATGGTAAATCTGTTTGACTGAAAGTACACCCGGATCTTTCTCAATCGGGTAGTGATCTACATTTTCAGCTTTCTTGTACCAATCTAAAATACGACCGACAAATGGTGAGATCAGGGTCACATTGGCATCAGCACAGGCTTGAGCCTGATGCAAACCAAACAACAGTGTCAGATTACAGTGGATGCCTTCAGCCTCTAATGCTTTGGCTGCCTGAATACCTTCCCAAGTTGACGCGATTTTAATCAGGATACGATTTTGATCGATACCATAATTTTTATACAAAGCCAGTAATTCTTTAGCTTTGGCAATCGTGGCATCGGTATCGTAAGAAAGGGCAGCATCGACTTCAGTCGAAACACGACCTTCGATCAGCTTAAGAATTTCAACCCCGAATTTAACCGTCAGAATGTCAATGGTACGTTCAACTAAAAGATCGCCGCTATAACCTTCAGATTTGGCTTGTTCAAATGCATCTTCAATCAGTTGCTTATTTTCAGGCAGATTTGCGGCAGCGGTAATGAGTGAAGGGTTGGTTGTTGCATCCAAGGGACGGAATTTTTCAATAGCGGAAAGGTCGCTACTGTCGGCAACAATTGTCGTGAGGCTTTTTAATTGGTTTAAGGCTGATTGAGTCATTGGTCTAGTTCTTAAAGTTATTTCCCTATATTTGTTATATCACAATCTGCTTTTAACCCAAGTAAAAAGCATGTATAAGGCCTGTCTATTTTGTGTTTTTTCGCGAATTTCTGATGTGATTAATCAAAAAACGAGCAGCTGCCCCCAGTTGACTTTCCCGACTCCAGACCAAATCGACAAAATATTCAAATTTAGGACTGAAATCTAAAAAGTTAAGAATTTTAAGTTGCTGCTTAATATGTGGATTTTGATTTAACATTTCCAAAGGTAAAACGCCCCAGCCCAAACCCTGTATAATCATGGAACAAGCAGACAGATGATTGTCTGTACGCCAATATTTTTTTGAAAATAATAATTCAGGCTTAATGGTGCGGTCACGACTGGCCACCACAATTTGCCGGTTTTGCAAAATTTGCTCATAGCTAACTTGTTCAAATGCAGCTAAAGGCGAATCAATTGCAGCGACTGGCACCAAGGCTTCACGTTTAAGTTCGACAAACTGCTCACTACTTTCCAATTGTTCACGTTCAAACATCAGTGCCAATTGCGCCGTCTGATTGAGCAGCATTTTTAATGCATCCTCTTGCGGTGCTGAAAAAATATTGATTTGCAGTTCGGGGAATTGCTTTTCGATCAGTGAAATATAGTCAGTCCAGTGGGTGTGTAATAATTCGGATACCACCACAATATTCAAACTTGATTCCAAGCCTTCACTTAAGGCAAAAGCATGTTGTTTCCACTGATTGATTTCGATTAACAGTTGTTCGGTTTTTTCATACAAGGTTAGCGCTTGTGGGGTTGGAACAGGCTCACGTCCAACACGATGGAACAGCGATAAATTCAGATCAACTTCTAAATTGGCAATCGACATACTGACCGCAGAAGGGACTTTCCCCAGTTTTCTCGCGGCAGCAGAAAATGAACCGCTTTCAATCACAGTTTTAAAAATAATCAGTTGTTCTTGGTTAATATTCATCTATCAAAACTTTTGAAAGAATCTAATTAGATTAATCAATACTATCAAAATAAAATGCCTTCACCCCAATGAATGAGTATTAAAATGTTGATTTCCAAAAGAAGGATTGTCCATGCGCTGAGTTATGAGATCATCCTGTTGGTCATCATTGCGATTGCTTTAAGCTTTATTTTTGATATGCCGATGGAAGTGACTGGAACACTCGGTGTTGTGATGGCGGTAACTTCAGTATTCTGGAATATGACCTTTAACCATTTCTTTGAAAAGTTCGAAGCCAAGCATCATTTAAAAAGAACAGTGGGTGTGCGTATTCTGCATGCGATCGGTTTTGAAGGCGGCCTGATGTTAGCCACCATTCCAATGGTTGCTTATGCTATGGAGATGAGCATTGGGCAGGCCATTTTGCTCGATTTGAGTATGACCCTGTGCATTTTAGTTTATACTTTTATTTTCCAGTGGTGTTATGACGCTATTGAAAATCATTTAAGGCTTAATCTGACTCATCAGCAATTAAAGGGAAATTAATTATTACTATATAAATAGTTAATTTATTATTAAAACTATCATCGCTATGATGCAAGTACGCATTTCAAAGACGTTGAAAGTGATTTAAAAATTAAATGGGATCATGCGAACAGGCTGTCTCGTCTAACTGGAATGAAGCGTGAATTGCGCGTGCTACACGATAAGATTTTAAATCTATTCAGTTTATAAAATTAAAAAGCCCTCGAAAGTTAAACTTCCGAGGGCTTCTGTTTAGAAAGAGGCAGCTAGCTTATTTTTCAATAATCGCTGTTACAGCTTGACCGCCCGCAGCACAGATTGAAACAAGCACACGACCTGAACCTTTCTGGTTAATCAGTTTTGCTGCAGTCGCGATAAGACGACCGCCAGTTGCAGCAAATGGGTGACCGGCTGCTAAAGATGAACCTTTAACATTCAGTTTAGAACGGTCAATTGAACCGAGTGGTGCATCTAAGCCTAAACGTTCTTTACAGAATTTTGGATCTTCCCAAGCTTTCAAAGTAGAAAGGACTTGCGATGCAAATGCTTCATGGATTTCATAGTAGTCGAAGTCTTGAAGTGTAATACCCGCACGTTCAAGCATACGTGGAACCGCATAAGCCGGCGCCATCAATAAGCCTTCTTTTTTCTCAACGAAATCTACCGCAGCCGTTTCCTGGAATGTCAGGTAAGCAAGAACTTCGTGACCATTTTCTTTCGCCCATTCTTCAGAAGCTAATAGTACACATGATGCACCATCAGTAAGGGGAGTAGAGTTACCCGCAGTCATGGTACGTGCATCGCCTTTACCAAATGCCGGTTTAAGTTTTGCCAGTTTTTCTGCTGTTGAATCGGGACGCAAATTGTTGTCACGTTCTAGACCTAAGAATGGGGTGATCAAGTCATCGAAGAAACCTTCTTCGTAGGCAGCCGCCATTTTTTGGTGTGAAGATGCAGCAAGTTCGTCTTGCGCTTCACGAGAAATACCCCATTCAAGTGCAGTGATCGCTTGGTGGTCACCCATAGAAAGACCTGTACGTGGTTCACCATTTTTAGGTGCATCCATTAAATCTTTCAGGTTGATTTTAGTTAACGCTTTTAAACGGTCTTTAGCTGTTTTTGCAATGTTCAATTCAAGTAAAGCTTTACGTAAACCATCACCGAATGCGATTGGTGCATCAGAAGTGGTATCTACACCACCAGCAACGCCGACTTCAATTTGACCCAAGGCAATTTTGTTGGCAACGAGGAAAGCAGCTTGTAAACCCGTACCACAGGCTTGCTGAATATCGTAAGCAGGTGTTTCTGGAGCAAGTTCAGTGTTTAACACACATTCACGAGTCATGTTAAAGTCACGGCTATGTTTTAAAACAGCGCCTGCAACTACTTCGCCTAGGCGTTGACCTTGCAGGTTGAAACGTTCAACCAGACCATTCAATACTGCTGTAAACATGTCTGAGTTAGAAGCAGTGAAATAAGCGCCGTTTGAACGAGCGAAAGGAATACGGTTACCACCGATAATAGCGACGCGGCGAACAGTGTTTTGACTCATGGATATATCCTGTTGAACAGCGGTTTGAATTGTAGATTCAGGTTTTTTTGTAGTGGAAGCAGTACTTTTACTACGCGGCGACGTTGAACGAGGTCGAATCGTCTTGGTCGTATTGCTTGCTGACTTTGTGGCAGTGCCAGAACTTTTAGTTGTACGCGTGGTACTTTTTGATGTATTTGACACAGTTTCCGTAGCAGAATTTTCAACTGTTGGATTTTCTTGAGTTGTGTTGCTCATAAGGCTTTTCCAAGCATTTTACGGTATTCTTGGCGTGTACATTAACACAATTTAAAAACAGCTGAATTGACTACAATGACATTACACAAAGCATTCAGGTCAAGACATCCATTGTTTAACTCAAGTATGATTCCATGGAAACTGATGGATGTATTGAAATATAAGACTCTAGACATCATATTGAAGTTAAAAGGATATCTTTAAATCCATCAAAAATTAATTTGTATGAGAGATAATAAACATGACTGACCAATACCAAACATTCGCAAAATCTCCTATTGGTAAATTTGTCATCAAAAATTTAGGTTTGCCATCACCGATTTTTTTAGATCGTTTTGAGTCGGCAACTCCGGTGGTTAAGGGGGCAGTTTTATTTGGTGCTGCGCCATCTTCAACTTTATCGGGTTCAATTGCGCAAGTTCTTGCAAACATTCATGCCAACAGCTATGCAGGTAACAATATTGAATTACAACAAGCTGCTGCAAAAACAGGTTTAAGCCTGAGTGCATTTAATGAAGGTGACAAAGAATCTAAGTTTAAAGCAGTGATTTTTGATGCATCGGGTATTCAAAATTCTGAACAACTCAAAGAACTCTATAACTTTTTTAATCCGATTGCACGTCAAATCCAGACGTCTGGTCGTGTTGTGGTTGTCGGCATCACCCCTGAAACTGCAAAAACAGTAAAACAAGCCATTGCACAACGTGCTCTTGAAGGTTTTGTGAAATCTGTCGGTAAAGAATTCAAGAAAGGTATTGCGGCTCAACTGGTTTATGTCGATGAAGGTGCTGAAGCAAACCTTGAATCTACAGTTCGTTTTGCATTGTCTCCGCGTTCTGCTTATGTGTCAGGTCAGGTGATCCGTGTTTCTAAAGCAGATGTTGTAGATATTGACTGGGCAAAACCACTTGCGGGTAAAACAGCTGTTGTCACAGGTGCGAGCCGTGGGATCGGTGAAGCGATTGCCCATGTATTGTCACGTGATGGCGCGCATGTCATTTGTCTGGATGTTCCACAACAACAGGCTGACCTTGATCGTGTTGCCGGTGAAATTGGTGGTTCGACATTAGCCATTGATATTACAGCAAGCGACGCTGGTGAAAAAATCAAAGCTGCAGCAGCTGCTCAAGGCGGTCTGGATATTATCGTGCATAACGCAGGGATTACCCGTGACAAAACTTTGGCAAACATGAAGCCTGAGTTATGGGATCTGGTGATTAACATTAACTTATCTGCAATTGAGCGTGTCAATGATTACCTTCTTGAAAATGATGGCTTCAATACAAATGGTCGTATTGTGTGTGTATCTTCTATCTCGGGTATCGCAGGTAATTTAGGTCAAACCAACTATGCAGCCTCTAAAGCGGGTGTCATTGGGGTGGTTAAATTCACTGCGCCATTATTGAAAAATGGGGTAACCATTAATGCGGTTGCACCTGGTTTCATCGAAACGCAAATGACTGCTGCAATTCCATTTGCCATTCGTGAAGCAGGCCGCCGTATGAACTCGATGAGTCAAGGCGGTTTACCTGTGGATGTTGCTGAAACGATTGCATTATTTGCATCTTCTGCTTCAACAGGTTTAAATGGCAACGTGGTTCGTGTGTGTGGTCAAAGTTTGTTAGGGGCTTAATTTGCAAATAAAACTCCTTCTCCCTTTGGGAGAAGGTTGGGATGAGGGCTTAAAAAAAGTCTTTTTTATTTGATTAAAACCTCTCCCTAACCCTCTCCTAAGAAGAGAGGGGAATTCATAAAGATAAAACTTCCAAAGGTTCAGTATGAATACTCGCCATTTTAGTCAACTTCCAAAACCTTATTTAGCCTATCCGAAAGTGATTCAAGGCTTGATTTTTAAAAAGCCGAAGGGTGAAAAAGTGCTACCGCAAGTTGAATATGTGGTGGATTCATTCAAGGTCGATCAAAAACATTTAAAAGCTTACAATGAAGTCTGTGGCTTTAAAAATAACGGTTATATTCCTGCGATTTATTTAGCGGTGCTGTCTCAAAGCCTGCAAATGCACATGATGACACAAGAAGCGTTTCCATTTGCGATTTTAGGTCTGGTGCATATTCGTAACCAGATTAAACAAACTCGTAAAGTTGGAGTAAATGAACAGCTGACGTTGTCTTGCAAGTTTGGTGAATTACAGCCACATGACAAAGGCATCCAATTCGACTTCATCACCACTGCTAAAGTGGGTAATGAAGTGGTGATGGAAGGGACAACCACTTATCTAGCGCGCCAAAAAACCAATGGCAAAGTTGCAGCAAAAGTGGCTGAATCAAAATCACCTGCGTATGAAATGCAAGCCGAGTGGGATGTATCGGAAAATACCGGTCGCCGTTATGCCTTGACTTCGGGTGACTTTAACCTGATTCATATTCATGCCATTACCGCAAAAGCCTTTGGTTTTAAACAGGCCATTGCCCACGGCATGTGGAGCAAAGCCAAAGCACTTGCGAGCTTGACGCTTCCAGACAGCTATGAATCGGATGTTTGGTTTAAATTGCCGATGTATTTACCCTCTAAAGTTGAGTTTTTAACTGCCAATAAAGGTAAAGATATCGAATTCCTGATTCGAAATAGCAAGAATCAAAAACCGCATGTCTCGGGTCGTATTAAAGCCTTATAAGACCAAAGCCTAAGTCACTGCTGATTTAGGCTTTTTTGTTTTAAGCTCTGGATAGCTAATGACTGGTTTAGGGAAAGCACAGTTTAATGAATAAAATAAAAGAATATATCTTCGCTAATACAGAGAATTATCAAGGTACAGTGGATGAGCGATTTGAAGACCTCGCCAAACAATTTAGCCGGATGCAGGATGCACGTGCTGAACAAGGTGGGGCGGCTTTAGTCGTTTATTTCCAAGGGCAGAAAGTCGTTGATATTTACACAGGTAAAAAATCAGAAACTGAAAACTGGCAATCCGATACCCTGTCAGTGTGTTATTCAACGGGCAAAGGGGTACTTTCGACACTGGCTCATATTTTAGTGAGCGAAGGTTTCTTGGATTACGACATGCCAGTTGCACAGTATTGGCCTGAATTTGCACAAAATGGTAAAGCGAAAATCACTTTAAGACATATCCTCAGCCATCAAAGTGGCTTATATGACATTCGTAATCATATTGCTGATGCATCGGAAATGGCAGATTGGAACCATATGCTTGATGTCATTGCAAAAGCCAAACCACGCTTTGAAATAGGTATAGATGCAGCTTATCAACCCTTAACGTTTGGCTGGCAAGTAGGGGGAGTATTAGAAAAAGCCACTGGAAAATCTTTGTCAGATTTAATGCAGCAGTATTTGGTTGAACCTTTAGCTTTAGATGGTGCATATTTTGGCGTTGCAGAATCTGAGTTGGCTCGGGTTGCAAGACCATTGGCAAAATTAAAAACAGAACCAAAGCCTGCATTACAAGCAAAACCCAAACCAAAGAAAGCTTCAGTCTTCGATAAGGCAATTGAATGGTCAGGACAGAACCCTCAAGATTTTCAAGATGCCATGATTCCCAAAGGGATGAAAAAATTTAGTTTTTTTAATGATGAAGGTTTAAAAGCGGTGATTCCGGCTGCAAATGGAGTTTTCACCGCGAATAGTCTGGCAAAAATTTATGCCATGCTGGCGAATGGTGGTGAATGGAACGGTCAGCAATTGATTCGTCCTGAGATCTTTAAAGCTTTAAGCACAGTTCAATATACCCAGCGTGACCGTATTATGCCCTTACCGATGCATTGGCGTTTGGGCTATCACCGGGTTTTAACTTTAGGAAAATCATCAACAGGTTTTGGGCATATGGGTTTTAATGGTTCTGGTGCATGGTGTGACCCTGAACGTCATCTAAGTTTCGCCTATACCCATAATTTTGCTACAGGTTCGATCACGGGTGATTATCGTCTTTGGGGTTTAACCCAAGAAGCCTTACGTTGTGCAGATGCAGCATTAACAGGGCATAAGGGCTGGTTTTAAGCAGCATATTATTTGGAAATGTAAATGCATATTTTGAAGGCATAAATTTGGTAAAAAATATGATATTTTCCCCACACTAAAATCTCTACATTGGGTTGTCCTGATGAAAAAGCCGATTCTTATTCCCTTAATTGCTTCTTCTGTTTTGTTGGGCTGTCAGGATGCTAAGCAAACGAGTAGTGAAAGTATCAAGCAGGCAGACACTGTTGCAGAGCAGAAAGTCACGGTTGCGAAATGGGTCGGAAAATATCAAGGCACGACGCCGTGTATGAGTTGTATTTCACGTTGTGAGGAATGTCCAGGTATGGCTGTAGATTTAGTGCTCAATCAGGACAAGACCTATATTTTAAAACGTGAAAGTTTAAGTGGTCATAATGAGATCGAAACCATTAAAGGTAATTTCCGATTTAGCAATAGCGAACAGACCCAACTGGAATTAATGCAGGTCAAAACCCGCAATTTAATCTATGTCGATTTAGATCAGCAACTGCTTGAAATTCTGGAAGATCAGACCGGTAATATTTATAACGCGGAAGATGATTTTATTTTAGAAAAGAAGGTTTAGTCCATTTCTTTAAGTTATTGCAAAATCGGAAAAATAGTTCTACTTATCTCGCATTTGATTGAATGCTTTTGCAGATTGTTCATTCACTCTTCGTCAAAAAAACAGTATGCTTAGACCTGTAAAAAGGAGCATACATGTATCAAGTACTTGCGCGTAAATATCGTCCACGTAATTTTAATGAACTGGTTGGACAAAACCATGTGTCACGAGCACTGACCAGTGCCTTGGAACGTGGTCGTTTACACCATGCGTATTTATTTACCGGCACACGTGGCGTAGGTAAAACGACGATTGCACGTATTTTGGCAAAGTGCTTGAACTGTGAAACGGGTGTGACCTCTACACCGTGTGAAGTATGCCCAACCTGTAAAGCGGTGAACGAAGGTCGTTTTATCGATTTAATCGAAATCGATGCTGCATCGCGGACCAAAGTTGAAGATACACGTGAACTGCTCGATAACGTTCCGTATGCACCAACGCAGGGTCGTTTTAAAGTTTACTTAATCGATGAAGTACATATGCTGTCAACGCATTCATTCAATGCGTTACTGAAAACACTGGAAGAACCGCCTGAACACGTCAAATTCCTTTTTGCAACGACCGATCCACAAAAGCTTCCAATTACCGTCATTTCTCGTTGTTTGCAATTCACTTTACGTCCGCTTGCTGTAGATGAAATTACTGAACATTTGACGCATATTTTAAATCAGGAACAGATTCAGGCAGAACAAGATGCGATTTGGCAAATTGCTGAATCTGCACAAGGTTCATTGCGTGATGCATTGTCTTTAACCGATCAGGCGATTGCTTATGGTCAGGGCGAAATCCAGCATCAGGATGTCAAAGAGATGTTGGGCTTGATTGATCGAACCATTATTTATGATCTGGTTTTAGCCATCCATCAAAATCAAAAGCAGCGTGTTAGTGAATTGTTGATGCAATTTAGACAACAGGCTTTAGATGTTTCACTGGTTTTAGACCAGCTGATTTCTACTTTGCATGAATTGGCTTTACTGCAATATTTGCCAGATTTAAGCTTAAAATACAGTGCTGAAATTAATAAAAAAATCATGCAATTGTCGCAACTGATTTCAGCACAAGATTTACAATTGTATTATCAGGTGGCTTGTAAAGGTCGCTCAGACTTGCAACTTGCCGTGACACAAGAACAAGGCTTTGAAATGTGCGTGTTACGCTTGTTGGCGTTCCGTCCATTACAACCGAATGAAGTTTTGGTCTCAACACCACAGCAGGTTCAGCAACAAGTTGCCCAGGTCGCTGTTCAAGCACTGGTGCAAAATGCACAACCACAAGTTGAAGAATATCAAGCACCCGCAGCACCCGTTGCTGAAATCCAATCTGTAGTAAGTACGCAGATTCAAGAACCATCTTCAGATGATTTCTTGGATGAACCGATGCTTGAAGTTACAGAACTAAATTCAACAGCAAGCTCAGATCAAATTGTTTTTGATCCTGCATCAGAAGATGTTCTGTTTGACCTAGATGAATCACATGATGCAGTGAGTGCAGCCACTCAGCATGAATCAAGTAGTGATGATTTCTTATTTGATGACATTGCACCGTTAACTGATCGAATCGAAGCTGAGCCAGTAAATCCTCAAGATGACATTGCTGTCGCTAATCCAGAAGAAGATTTATTTCTAAGCCAAGAACAAATGCCGATTGAGTCGGTATCTGAAGTTGCAGCAGTCAAGATTGTCGATGAGCCGATTCTTGAATTAGAACAACCGAGTCTTGAAGAAAAGCAAGTTGCAGTTGAAACTGTCTCGGCTCAAAATTCAGGGTTAATGCCACAAGATATCTTAAGACTAACGCCTCAACAGCTTGAAGGTGATTGGACCGTAGAGAAGTGGGAATACTGGTTTAGAAATAGTACCTTAACGCCTGCTGTACAGGAATTGGCACAACAAGGTGTGATGACCGGTCAAATTGATGGTGAATCGTTATTTCAGATTCCACCGCAATATGAACAATTGTTGAATCAGTTACAACATGCCTTAGAGCAAGCCTTGAAAACTGAATGGCCCAATACGCATTTTCAGGTCAAATATGCTGAAGTTGAAACAACCACGCCGTATAGCATGCAAAATATACGTAAAGAAAAGGCCTATGTACGTGCTTCAGAGCTACTTCATGCAGAAGCAGCAGTGAAGGATCTTCTGCAAAATTTTGATGCTGAAATACAGAATATTCAACTCAAATAAGTTTATTCATTTACACAGTATTGAGATAAAGCATTCCGCATTTCGCTTGGAATCGGGGTGCTTTTTCGTGTCTGGCGATCAACAAAGACATGCACGAAATGACCTTGTGCAGAGGCGACATCATGGAACGGTTTAAAGATCGCTAGATCGTATTGCACGGATGAATTGCCAAGTTTGGAAATCACCACACCGACCTCAATAATTTCAGGATAAGAAAGTTCCTGAAAAAAACTGCAGGCTGAATCGACGACCAATCCAATCACTGGGGAATATCGAATATCAAAGTTTGCTTTTTCAATCAGTAAGGCATTGGCTGCAGTATCAAAATAACTGTAATAGGTGACATTGTTGACGTGACCATAGATATCATTATCTGACCAGCGCGTTTGAATGGGCAAGAAGTATGAAAAATCCGTGCGTTGTTTTGGTGTCTGCTTCATTGTGATTTTATTTTCTAGAGGTCATTTATATTCAGTTGTACTGTTAAAAATAAATGAATGCAAGCGGGTAAAAGCAAGGTCATTTACAGGCGAGTAAATGACCTTGCGATATTGTTTTTTATTGCAATAAAAAATCGCTTAAAAAGGATATGAAGATAAACAAAAAACAAATTATGCATAAATAGCTTCATAAATTTGTCGGGCATCCTGTAACTGGAGTTCCCGCGGATTATTTTGTAAAAGTCTGGTTTGCAACATGGCATCATTGGCTAATAGCTCAAGCTTATTTTCCGGAACATTTAAATCTTTCAGTTTTAAAATCAAACCGCTTTTATCGAGATGATTTTGCATATGATCAATAAATAAATCGCATAAACCATCGGTACTGCCGGTACTTTTTGGATCCAACCAGCACATCAATTCAGCATAGAGTTGCTTTGCATTGGGTGCGTTAAATTTTAAAACCTCCGTCAGGACCAAGGCGTTGCTATGACCATGTGAAATATGAAAATGCCCACCTAATGGATAAGCCAGGGCATGTACCGCAGCGACTGGAGCATTGGCAAAGGCTTGACCGGCAAGCATTGAACCGATCAGCATATTTTGACGTGCTTCTAAATTCTGTCCATCTGCCAAGACTAAGCTTAAGTTTTTATTGAGTAATCTCAGCGCTTGTTTTGCCAACATATCTGCATAAGGATTCTTTTTTATTTTTGAGGTATAGGCTTCAATCGCATGCACCATCGCATCTATGCCTGTTGCTGCAGTAATATGAGCTGGCAAATTTTGGGTAAATGTGGCATCTAAAATGGCCACGTCAGCAAATAAAACTGGCGAAACAATTCCAGTTTTTGTGGTTTTACCGGTAGTGACAATAGAAATAGGCGTCACTTCAGAACCGGTACCTGCCGTAGTGGGAACTAAAAATAAGGGCAATCGTGGATTTTTAGCATTATTTACACCGTATAAATCTTGCAACGTTTGTTGTTGCTCAGGATGTGCCAAAATGGGGATCACTTTCGCGACATCTAGAGAACTTCCGCCGCCAAAACCTAAGACGATATCGACATTTTCGTTCTTTGCGAATTGAACAGCGTCTAGAACAATCTGTTCTGGAGGGTCGGCTTGAACGCTAGAATAAATGACATAATCAAGATGAATAGTTTCCAGTATTTCAATAATGGGTAAGTGTAATTGCTGTTGAATCATTCCAGCATCGGTGACCAATAATAGTTTTTTATAGGATTGTTGTTGCAACAATTGCTTTAACTCATAGATTGAGCCGAGCCCTGAAATAATATTCGAGACGGTCTGGAATTGAAAATGGCTCATCTATTGCATCCTTTTTGATATCAAATTCAAGATTATTGTTTTAGCGTTCTATAGGATTCATCCTCTAAATAACTTAACATAAGACACCTGAAAATAAAGCAGTTATCGAGGTTGTTATGTCATCCAAAACGCCATATAAGGTGTTATGTGTGTGTTTAGGAAATATTTGTCGCTCTCCCACGGCAGAAGTTGTGCTTAGACATTTTTGTGATGAACATCAGCTCAATATTGTGATTGATTCAGCGGGAACCAGTAATTATCATCCCGGAAAAGCGCCTGATGAACGTAGCCAACAACATGCGTTAAAGCGTGGTTATGATTTATCAGCCTTGCGTGCGCGCCAATTAAAGCCTCAAGATTTGATTGAATTTGATTTGATTTTGGCAATGGATCATGAAAATTTATCTAATATTCAAGCTCTTTACGATCAAGCACATGTAGAATATGGCGCAAGTCAAATTCGGTCAAAAATTGCATTGATGAGTGAATACGATCAAACTTATCTCAAACAGGCTTTACCAGACCCATATTATGGCGGGGTAGAGGGTTTTGAGCGTGTACTCGATCAGTGTGAATCGAGCAGTTTGGCGTGGGTCACTATTTTCAAACAACAGATCGATGTGAAATAAAGGTTTAAGCACATGAATATTCAAACTCAAATTCAACTTAAGCCTTTTAATACCTTAAGTCTTGATGCCACAGCATCACATTATCTTAAAGTGCAGTCGCCAGAAGAATTGGTCGATGCCTTAAATTATGCCAAGCAGCAACAGTTAAATGTTCTGATTCTGTCTGGTGGTAGCAATATGTTATTGCCTGAACATATTCATGCGCTTGTGCTGCATATGGATATTCAGGGTATTGAATATCTTGCTGAAGATGAGCACAGTAAGACCATTCGTGTCGGGGCAGGGCAAATCTGGCATGACTTTGTATTGTGGAGTACAGCACAACATTTGTATGGCTTACAAAATCTAGCGCTTATTCCGGGTTTAGTCGGTGCATCTCCAGTACAAAACATCGGGGCGTATGGCGTTGAAGCCGGTGAGTTTATTGAATCGGTTCAGGTTTATGACCGCCAATTAGAAAAATTCAGTACCATTCTGGCTGCAGACTGTGATTTTTCATATCGACATAGTATTTTTAAAGATGATCCCAATCGTTTTGTGATTACTCATGTGACTTTTAAATTGCTTAAGCACGCGAATCTAATGTTGAATTATGGCGATCTCAAGCAAGCGGTGGGTGATGAGCAAACAGCTGAAAACTTGCAAAAGCAAGTGATTGAAATTCGTCAAAGCAAATTGCCCGATCCAAAAGAATATCCCAATGTAGGAAGTTTCTTTAAAAATCCCGTGATTTCAGAACAGCTTTATGAGCATTTAGCACTATCATTTCCGAATTTGCCCCATTACCCTCAGGCGAAAGGTGGCGTTAAAATTGCAGCAGGTTGGTTAATTGATCAATCGGGTTGGAAAGGTAAGCAGCTGGGTATGGTGGGGATGTTTCATAAACAAGCCCTGGTTTTGGTGAATTATGACCAGGCGACTTTGGCTGATGTGAAAGCCACTTATCATGCCGTACAACACGATGTGCAGCAAAAATTTAATATTTTATTAGAACCTGAACCGGTACTGTTTGATGAAACCGGTTTAATTCGTTCACATTTGGAATAAGAAAATTATGGCGAAATCGCATTGGATGGTTCGATTGGTACAAATAGCATCGGTGTTATTTGTTCTTTTCGGCTGTTTCATGGTTTTGATTTATTCGCCCTTTTATTCAGGCTGGGTAGTAAAAGCCCTGAATAGTTTTGTTCCTGTTGAAGTCAATCAAGTGGCTGCGAAAAGTCAACAAATGGCTGCATTGAGTGAACATGAAAATCTGGAGCCGGGTTCCAAATTGTGGATTGCTCGACAAGCCTATTTAAAGTTGATGGAAGAAGCAATCCAAAACCATGATTCGCAGAATTTGACGGTGATTCAGGCACGTTATAAAGCCTTGCAGCAAATGATTGAAGAAGCGCAACAGCAGGAAAATGATGATCAGGAAAAACCACGTATTCCGTTGCTTGCAAAACCCGTAGATGAAGAAATAGAACAGGAAGATCCCGCTCAAACAGTTAAAGATTTATTAGACTTGAACAGTACTGAAAATAAAGCGTTGATGGAAAAATATGTAGAATTTCTTCATACGCATAAAATTGAACCGGAACAGGTCGCTCAAGAACCTGTTGATGAAACCATTTACCAAGATATTGCATTAATTCACGAACAGAATGAGCAACCTCAGCTGCAAAGTTCAAAACCTTATGCCATTGTGGTATTGGGTGGTGGACTCACTTTGGATAAAAACGGCAAAGATATTGTGGTGAATGATTACACGCGGCTGCGTTTAGAAAAAACCTTAGCCATCGAAAAAGAATATCAACTCCCGATTGTACTCAGTGGTGTGGAAGCCCCATATATGCAGCGCTGGTTGAAAGAACATGATGTAAATGCGAAATTGCTGGAAGATCGAAGCATGAATACCTGCGAAAACTCGCGTTTTAGCTCGTTGTTATTGCAAAAAAAAGGTGGAGCACCGAGGGTGATTTTAATTACCGATCGTTATCATATGCCGCGTACACGTCGTTTATTTGCCTTAAATGGTATTGAAACTGTGCCTGTTGAAGCACCTATGCCAACATATCTGACACGCTGGCGTCCAAGTGAACAAAACTATGATCATAGCCGCCGTGCCAATTATGAAATGTTAGCCACGATTCGTGATCTCTGGTTTGGTTCCAGTGATTGTCGGGAGGTGCCTTGATGCCAGATATCCCATTTTTAAATCCCAGTATTTTAAAACAGTTGGATTTACCGGTTCCGAGTCGAGAAACCACGCCTCAATTGCTTGAAGCCTTAAACCTGAATAAGCCTTATCAACCTTCAGTGGAGATTCAGGCTTATCGTAAGTTATACGGTATGCATTTACTGGATTGTGAGCATTGGCAAGGCTATGTACAAATGCCTTTGTTTAAATTGCATGTACAGGTATTCCAACCGAATGTAGCCAATCTTGCTTTTAATAAAATACGTGGAACGGTACTTTTATTGCATGGCTATCTGGAACATAGTGGTATTTATCAGCCGATTATTCGTGAGCTGCTGGAACAGGGTTTTAGTGTCATTACCTATGATTTGCCCGGTCATGGGTTAAGTGATGGTTCACCTGCAAACATTAAGAACTTTGATCATTATCAGCAGGTTTTGCACGCTGTTTATCACTACGTTAAAAATGCCAGTCAACTCCCTAAACCGTGGTTGGGAATTGGTCAAAGTACCGGTGGTGCCATTTTGCTGCATCATTTGTTGGAGTTTGCTGAGCGTCGTGAAAATCCATTCGTAGAGCGTGTTTTATTACTTTCTCCGCTGATTCGACCGGCGAAATCGGCCTGGTGGCATAATTCTGTGGGTTTAGGCATTATTCGCCGCATCAAGCGTCAAGTGCCACGTCATTTCAGGCGCAATAACCACAATCCAGAGTTTCTACGTTTTGTGCGTTTAAAAGATCCTTTGCAACCCCGTATGATGGGAATGGACTGGATTTTAGCCATGTCCAAGTGGATGCAAGAGATGGAAGCGCGTCCGGCGTGTCGTATTCCTGTGTGGTTGGCACAAGGTGCGCAAGATCAGACCGTGGACTGGCGCTATAACATTGAGTTTATTCGTCGTAAGTTTCGGCTCCAGACCTTGTTGATGCTGGAAGAAGGTTCGCATCAGTTAATCAATGAACGAGCGGATATTCGAGCAGCATTAACGGGTTTAATTCCGGCATTTTTACATGCCCAAAGTTCAGATGGTTATTATTGATTTTCTATTTAATCAATGCATCAGAGAGGTCATATTGACCTCTTTTTTATTGAACATATGAGCTTATTTTTAGATCATGCAAAGTTTAAAATTGTTCGGCATGGGCTAAATTCCACATGCGAAAGTAAAAGTTTTCGGTATCTTTCGCTTCGTTGCTGAGTAATTCACCTTCTTTTAACCAGAAGTGTAATTGCTCATAGTTTTTAATTTCCCGGTCGTTAATGCGCTGCGCTAAATGATGGGCTTTAATATCAGCCGGATGTTTCAAGCCCGCAGCTGCAATCATTTCGGATAAGGCACGCAGGGTATTTTTTTGAAAATTCAATACACGAACTGCCTTGGTGGGAACATGCAGGGCCATTTGACGTTCTTGATCCTGGGTGGCTACGCCGACTGGGCATTGGTTGGTATGACAGCTTTGTGCCTGAATACAACCGACAGCGAACATAAAGCCGCGTGCCGAATTTACCCAGTCAGCTCCAATGGCCATGGTGCTGGAAATGTCAAAGGCACTAATAATTTTACCACTGGCACCGACTTTAATTAGATTGCGTAAGCCTGCACCCACCAACGTATTATGCACAAACAGTAAACCTTCTCGTAAAGGCGTACCCACGTGGTCAATCAGTTCAATCGGGGCAGCACCACTACCACCTTCAGAGCCATCCACCACAATAAAGTCCGGCACAATTTGAGTTTCCAGTATGGCTTTGACAATACTCATAAATTGCCAGGGCTGACCAATACAGAGCTTGAATCCAACCGGTTTGCCGTCAGAGAGTTCACGCAGTCGCTGAATGAAATGCATCATTTCAATTGGGGTGCTAAATGTCGAATGTTGCGAAGGAGATACACAGTCATGTTCACGACTCACGCCACGAATTTCGGCAATTTCTGCTGAGATCTTACTTTTAGGTAAAATACCGCCATGTCCGGGTTTTGCTCCTTGCGATAACTTGATTTCAATCATTTTGATTTGCGGTAACCGGGCTTGTCGGGTAAATTTTTCCGGATCAAACTGGCCATCCAGCGTACGACAGCCAAAGTAGCCACTGCCCAGTTCCCAAACAATATCTCCACCATTTTCCAAATGATAAGGACTAATGCTGCCTTCACCGGTGTCATGATAAAAATTGCCCATTTTCGCGCCCAAATTTAAAGCACGAATGGCATTGGCACTGAGGCTGCCAAAACTCAGGGCAGAGATATTCATAATGGAAGCACTATAGGGCTGCTGACATTGATGATTGCCGATTTGAATACGAAAACTTTCAGGGTCAGCAGGTTTGCATGGGGTAATGGAATGGGTGATAAAACGATAGTCTTGCTGATAGACATTAATCAGGGAACCAAAAGGCTTATCGGCATTTTTATTTTTTGCTCTTTGGTAAACCAGGTTGCGTTGCATGCGTGAAAATGGCAGGGCATCTTGATCATCTTCAATAAAATATTGGCGAATTTCAGGACGAAAATCTTCAAAAATAAAGCGAAAATGTCCCATAAGGGGATAATTTTTTAGAATTGAATGTTGATTTTGCAAGATATCATATACGCCAACCAGTGTAAGGATTCCTGAAATCAGCCATAAAGAATTCAGAAAGGGATCTGAAAGAAAATAATGAATAGATTGAGGCTCATAGATAATACGAAACCAGCTAATCATTAAGGTAATAAAAATACAGCTAAACCAGACTGAGTATCGTGAGAAAAAAGTATTTAAAAGTCTATGTCTGACGGCTTGGGCTGGAACTGGCATTTTCATGTTTTCCATCGAATTCTGCATAACATGAATCTGCCTATTTTATATACACTTCACAAGTTCTGATTTGTAAAATCCCTATGTATAAGTGATGGATCGGCGACCTGAAAGATAACTATGGGTTGTACAAGTTTCACTTAAATTAAAGTAAGGATTGGATATGTACAGTATATGAACAAGGGGAAATAGAGATTCAGAATAAATGCTTAATAAATATTCAGCTTAAAGTTTCTGATCTTATGATTTCTCAATCGTTGGATTATGGACTACATTGGTTTCATGTTAGCAACAGAGGTAATGCATATGACGATGAAATCAATTCGATATAATACTGGAGATCTGGCGTGCTAAAGCACAATATTTGCTACTCCACAAATGAAATCAGCCGCCCTCAAGCTTTGTATCGGGGTGAGAAAATAAAGCTTAATGTTCTTGAAGCCCGCAGTACGACAATAAAAATAGATCCAAACAGAAATATCCTATAGTCCCAATCATTGGGACTTTTTTTATTTCAGTTATTTTGTTTAATCTGTGATTTGACGAACCGCATTCGAGACTTCAATCGGCTCAATATACTGAATTTTATGACCAAAACTTCTTAACCACCATGTCAGTTGTGAGGTAAAAGGCACGGTTGCGGTCACTTGGGCCAAACCATTGTCCAGTTTTTGGATGGTCTGGTCTTTACTGAGTTGGCTTTCATCAAAATAATGGGCATCTTCTTCAGACATAATCAGTTTTAATGCCACATTTTCGGTCGGCTTGGTATAGTCGACTCTAAAGCCTAATGCACCAGAGTCGATATAAGCATCAATATCAAAGTTAACCGGGTGCATCGCGCGCGAATTTAGCACAATTGCCGATCTAAAACGGTGCAGAGCAAAGGTCTGAATGTCGGTTTTATCATGGCGGGTACAGATTAAATAAATAATTGCGCCTTTTTGTACCAAAGCTAAGGGGTTCAAAATATAGGTTTTTTCTTCACCTAAGTGACTACGTCCCTGATAAATACATTCCAGTTGTTTGTCTTGCAGTAAGCCTTCATAAATCGCTTGTTGCGCCAGTTTATCTACTACAGGCGGAATAAGAGGTTGAGTAGCTGGAACAATACGAACCCGGTTAATCCATTGTCGTACATTGTTTTGGGTCGAGAGGCTGCGACGTGCCAAATCAAACCACGGGTTCATTTCTTCAATCAAGCTAGGCGGCAGCAAATGTTTTAAATGTTCTTCCACCATCATAAAGGTGACCGCTTGAGAACTGGTCATATGCGGCAAGCTTTGAATCGGTGCATCTGAGCGCCAACGCCAGCCCTGAGGCACGGTTTTACTGCTTTCTATGGGAAAGCGCAGCGAGATCTGATTTAAGTCACGTTGAATGGTACGTAAGCTGATATCAATCCCTTCGCGCTGCAAAATTTCTTGTAACTCTCGGGTACCCATCCATTTTCCGGTAGAAAGACGAGATAAAATTTGCCATTGTCGGTACAGGCTGTTCGAGGTTTCTTTTTCTTGTGAGGACATAACTTAAATTAAAAATCGAGTAGCTTGTTTATATCTCCATTGAATGCTGAACACAATAAAAAACCTGAATATTTTTCGCAATTCTTGCCATTGAGCTCATCTACATTTCAAAACATATTTGATCGAAACAGCCATTGAACAACACACAACTTGATGAATAAATAGACAAAAGCGATAAAAGGATTTTTATTGGCATATTTGTTGCTTAATTGCATTCAAAATAAATAACAATTAAGAGGGTTGTATGCTTAAAGAAAAGGATCGAACAGATTTAACGTCTACGGTTGAAAGTTTTTCTCATCCGGCGGGAACGAATATTAATCCATCCATAGGAGGGTATAAGAATCATTCAAAAATAAGCGGTTTATTTCAGCAGCTCAAATCTCATTTTTTTAATGAACTGGTGGATGATCAAAGCATGTCAGGGGAAACCTGCAGCAAAATAGAACATTGGTTATCACAACACAGCATTGATGAATTAAAGTTGTTAAACCAGGCAGCGAAAGATCACTTTTTGTATGAGGGCATCACTTTTACCGTCTATGGTGAATCGGAAGGGATTGAGCGAACCATTCCTTATGATTTAATTCCGCGGGTGATTGAGAAAAAGCAATGGAATAAAGTCGCATTGGGTTGTTCGCAACGGGTACGGGCACTGAATTTTTTTTTACATGACATTTACCATCAGCAAGATATTTTAAAAGCCAATATTGTGCCTGAACTGCAAGTGCTGACGCATGAAGCCTATCAACCGCATATGTATGCACACGACTTAAAAGGTAAAATTTATAGTCAGATTAGCGGGATTGATATTATTCGTGACCGTCATGGTGAGTTTTATGTACTGGAAGATAATTTAAGAACGCCATCCGGTGTGTCTTATATGCTGGAAAGCCGCAAAATCAGTCAAAAATTAATGCCCGATTTATGCCAGCAAAACAACATTTTGGGCATTGAACAATATCCGCAATTACTCAAAGAAGTTTTGGCTGAAAATGCCTATGTCGATAAGCCTTTTATTGTTGTGTTAACGCCGGGACGTTTTAACAGCGCCTATTATGAGCATTCTTTCCTGGCAAGGGAAATGGATGTGCCTTTAGTGACATCACGTGATCTTTTTGTAGAAAACGATAAGGTTTATGTCAAAACCATCCGTGGAAGACAGCAGGTTGATGTAATTTATCGTCGCGTGGACGATGCATATCTAGATCCATTGTGTTTTATGCCGGATAGCACTTTAGGGGTGGCTGGCTTAATGTCAGCTTATCTACGTCACAATGTTGTGATTGCCAATGCACCGGGTACTGGTGTGGCAGATGATAAATCGATCTATCCTTATGTCGATAAAATGATTCATTTTTATTTGGGTGAGCAAGCAATCTTAAAAAATGTGCCAACTTACCAATGCCGCGAAGCTCAAGATCTGGATTATGTCTTATCCAACTTAGAGCAGTTGGTGGTGAAAGAAGCCCAAGGTTCGGGTGGTTATGGCATGTTGATTGGTCCACAAGCCTCGAAAAGTCAAATTGAATCATTTAGAGACAAAATTATTGCGACACCGAATCTGTATATTGCGCAGCCGACTCTGGATTTATCGGTGTGTCCAACCATGACCGATTTTGGGGTTGCAGAGCGTCATATCGATTTACGTCCCTTTGTGCTCAGTTCACCTTATCGGACGGAAATCGTACCCGGTGGTTTAACACGAGTGGCAATGCAAGCCGGATCTTTAGTAGTGAATTCTTCACAAGGTGGTGGAGTTAAAGACACATGGGTTGTCGATAATCTTCATTCTTAAACATCTAACCCTGGGAAAGAAATCATGATTTTATTAAATAGTAATGCTCAACATATTTTTTGGTTAGGTCGATACTTAACGCGTATTCAATATTTGTGTAGCCAATTTCCATTTCATAATAACCAGGATGCATTGGAATATGCACATGCATTTTGCTTGCCCGCTTTTGATGCAAGCTCGTTAAATACATTATTGCTTGATACCGAGCAACCCTCATCTTTTGGTCAGCAATTTCAACACGCCAAAGATAATGTTCAGGATTTACGTGGAATATTTTCTGCAAAAGCGTATGCAGAGCTCAATCAACTGATTAAAAATGCGACTGAAAATGTAACTTATATCTGCGATGTGGCTGGAGAATGTCAGGATATATTAGAAGCAGAATCGGAAGATATCTTTCTGTTTTTTACATTGGGAAAGAATATTGAGCAGTTAGACCGACAGCTTCGACTTAAGCAAGATCGCACCATCACACTTGAAAGTATTGATAGAACTGTGGATTTATTAAGCCAGATTGGCTGGAATGGAGTGGACAGCGCTTGGCAGCAACTGAAATTAAATCCGGACAGTATGAATTTTTATCATTTCAGTGACTATGTTCAACACTTATTTGAGGTGGATGCATGAAGCTGATGATTAATCACCAAACCCATTACCAATATACTGATCAAGCGCGTAACAGCATTCAATATATTAAGATGACTCCGACCACGAATGTGCATCAGCAAGTGCATTCGTGGAATGTGAGTGTACCTGGTGAGAAACAAGTTAAATCTGATGCTTTTAATAATGTTTGGATTACCAGTTCGCAGCGCCAGCCTTATAGCCAGATGACCATTATGGCGCAAGGTATTGTGGAGATGAATCCGAATACCCAGTTTGGGATTGAAACTGCCGTCAATCCCAAATTATTTTTGCAGCCTACACCAAGCACAATGTGTAATGCAGAAATGAAAAGTTTTGCAGAGTATTATGTTCCCCAGTTGAATCGAGCCAACTTAATGATTCTGTCGGAGGCAATATTAAATTATATTCCTTATGTGCCTGATCGAACCTCTGTACAAACCTCTGCTATTGATGCTTTCCAATGTCGACAAGGTGTGTGTCAGGATCATAGCCATGTATTTATTGCGATGTGTAAATATTTAGGCTTGCCTGCACGTTATGTCTCAGGTTATTTATTTGTACCGAATACATCTCACCTTGCAAGTCATGCTTGGGCAGAAGTTTTTTTTGAAAATTCGTGGTATTGTTTTGATACCAGCAATCAGTTGTTTGTGCCTAATTCGCATATATATGTGGCAATCGGTCGAGATTATTGGGATGTTGCACCAGTAAGAGGCATAAGAGAGCGTGGTGGTATTGAGTCTATGAATTCTATTGTTCAAGTACTCGCTTGCTGAAAATTTAAAAGTCATAAGGAGTTCTCATGACTTACTGTTGTGCGCTACGTTTAAAAGATGGTTTGGTCTTTGTTAGTGATACGCGCACTAATGCGGGTGTGGACCATATTTCGGTATTTCGTAAACTCTATACCTTTGGGGTAGAGGCTGAACGATTTATCACGATACAGACATCTGGAAATTTAGCGACGACACAAGCCGTTATTGGTCATTTGAACAATCACTTGGAACTTGGCCAAGAACCCAACTTATATAGTGTCAATACCATGTTCGAAATGGCAGAGTTGGTGGGGCAGACATTAAGAAAAGTCATTGCTGATGTTACCCAAGATGCTAACACTCACGAACAGAATAATTATTATTGTAGTCTTTTACTGGGTGGACAAATTAAAGGTTCAGAAATGGAACTTTATAATATTTATCCGCAAGGTAATTTTATTTGCGCAACGGAAGATACGCCTTATTTTCAAATTGGAGAAAGCAAATACGGCAAACCCATACTCGATCGGGCATTAATTTATGAAATGCCCTTAGATCAGGCAGTCCGTTGTTGTTTGATTTCTTTTGATTCTACTTTACGTTCCAATGTTTCAGTTGGGATGCCATTAGATACCATTGTTTATCATAAAGATTCCTTACATATTCCAAATGGCAAACGGATCTATGAAGAAGATCCGTATTTTAGACAATTGAGTAAACAATGGTCAGATACTTTACGCCGTGGCTTACAGAAATTGCCTATTCCAACAGATGATTATCTAGATTAATTTCCTGCTATTCACAGCTAAAAATACATCTGCTATATTTTATCCAATGGGTAGATTCCATTGGATACTTTTATCTTTTATTAATATTTATCTTTTATTTAAAAACAATAAGAAGGCATTGGGTCATGATATTTCAGCTATGTTATGCCAGTAAAAAAAACTCAAATGATGAAATTATTTTAAAGGATCTTCGGGATATTTTAACTGAGGCGAGAGATTTTAATACAAAGCATCAAATCCATGGGGTTTTGTATTATGCCGATGGTTATTTTTTTCAATGTCTGGAAGGCGAGGAAAAACATATCCTGACGCTTTTAAACAGACTGAGAAAAGATCAGAGACATCACGAAATCGTTTTGCTTAAAACATGTGTCTTGAAAGAAACTAACTTTTTTAATTGGTCGATGAAATACGTGGGACGAAATAGTAAAATACAAAACTATTTTAAATCTTTGGGTTATAACAGTTTTGTCCCAAATCAGTTGAATGAAGAAAGTTTGGATGCTTTTTTGAGCTTTTTATATGATGTGCAGCCTAGTGTGGCTTAATGCTTACGTTAAAAAACCCAAATTTAACTTGGGTTTTTTAACAATTTAAATATCTACTTTCTTCTTGGACGAGCACTTAGGCGGCACAAGAGCTCATAACCAATCGTACCATTGGCTTCTGCAACATCATCGACTAAGCGATTTTTACCCCAAAGTTCCACTTCGGTGCCAATTGGTGCATCTATGCCTGTAACATCAATAGCAATCATATCCATGGCAACACGACCAATTACCCGTGTTGCTTGACCATTAATGGCGACATAGTTTTGTTTAGGGAATGCACGCGGATAACCATCACCATAACCAATCGAAACAATGGCTAAATCCATTTCTTTTTCAGCGCTAAAGGTTGAGCCATAACCCACAGATTCACCGGCTTGAATATGGTTTAAAGCAATAATTTCAGCAGTAAAAGTCATCACCGGTTTAAGGTCTAAATCATGTACCGATTGATCCGAAAATGGTGACGCACCATAAAGCATGATCCCTGGACGAACAAAATCAAAATTCAATTCTGGCCATTTATAGATCGCTGCCGAATTACAGCAAGAAGCCATCACTGGTGCACAAGCTTCTTTGACTTGAAGAAATTGATTTTTTTGTTGTTCATTTAAAGGATGATTTTCTGCATCGGCATTGGCAAAGTGCATCGCTAAAACACAAGTAAAACCTTCGGCTTTAAGTGAGTTAATCACCTCAATAATTTCTGGGACTTTAAAACCCAGACGGTTCATACCGCTATTGAGTTTGACCCAAACTTTTAAGTTTTTGCCAATATAGGCATTTTTGTATGTTCGCAACCAATTGAGTTGTTGTTGGTGATGGACCACGCATTCAATGTTATTTTCAACCACAACCTGCATTTCATCTTCAGAAAAAATACCTTCGATGAGGGTAATGGGTTGTTGATAGCCCAGTTCACGAATTTCAAGTGCTTCTTCAAGGCAGGCGACACCAAAGGCATCCGTTCCACTTAAGGCTGCTAAACAGTCTTTGACTCCATGTCCGTAAGCGTTGGCTTTAACCATACTTACAATTTGAGTAGTTGGTGCAAGTTGTTTAACACGGTTGAAATTATATTGCAGTGCTTCTCTGTCAATATAAACTGTTGCTTGGCGCACCCTAGTTACTCCTTGGGATTACATGAAACATTACAGCAATTTGAATAAAATCACTTATAAGCTATGATCAGAATGTTGTGGGTATACTTGTCATCTCACTCAAAAAGGAGTGAGGAACTTAAGCTGAATAGAGTGCCATATTGTATTCCTATGACTGAAAATAAACACTAACTTAAAGTATATTTCAATCAAATTTTAGATAGCATTGTTTGATTCTATTATAAAAAGATCAGGGCTGGCACTTATTACTCTTTGATCTTTTCTAATATTTAAGTCGAATAAGTCTTATAAAGAGAGACTGAGCTTTAAATCATATTTCAATCAAAATAATTTACAGGTCAGCCTTAGAAAAAATAGTTGGTTAAAAAAACGAGGTCATCACCTCGTTTTTTATTCCTTATTCTTCATCATTATATTGAGCATAAAACTCAGGTGAAAGGTTGCTAAATCGCGTGTATTGACCTTCAAAAGCCAGACGAACTGTACCGATCGGACCGTTACGCTGTTTACCGATAATGATTTCGGCAGTACCTGCTTCTTTGGATTCTTTGTTATAAACCTCATCACGGTAAATAAACATAATCAAATCGGCATCCTGCTCGATCGCACCGGATTCACGAAGGTCGGACATCACAGGGCGTTTGTTTGGTCGGTTTTCCAGTGAACGGTTAAGCTGGGAAAGAGCAATCACCGGACACATCATTTCTTTAGCCAAGGCTTTTAAGCTTCGTGAAATTTCCGAGATCTCGCCGACACGGTTGTCACCCATACCGGGTACTTTCATTAACTGTAGGTAATCGACCATGATGCAGCCAATTTTACCCCCATGCATTTTGGCAATACGACGTGCGCGGGCACGTAATTCTGTTGGTGGAAGGGCGGATGAATCATCAATATACAAGTGTTTTTCTTGAAGCTGTAAAATCGTTCCGGTGACTTTAGACCATTCATCACCATCCAGTTTTCCTGAACGTAAATGACCTTGGTGAACTTTACCGTAAGCCGAGATTAAACGCATCGCGATTGAATCTGCTGGCATCTCCATAGAGAAGACCAGGGCAGGTAGATCACAGTTAAACAGCACACTTTCCACCAGGTTCATGGCAAAGGTGGTTTTACCCATAGATGGACGTGCAGCGACAATAATCAAGTCACCCGATTGCATACCCGAGGTTTTATTGTCCAGTTCTAAGAAGCCGGAAGTTAAACCGGTAATATTACCTTCCATTTGAGAAAGTTCATTTAACTTGTCAAATACGTCTGCAACCACGGCATTAATCGGTTTTGGACCTTGGGCTTTGGCATTGTTGTTATGTTGTTCAGCAATGGAAAAAATATTGGTTTCAGCCAAGTCTAAAATTTCACTGACACTACGACCTTTAGTGTCATAAGCATTCTGTAAAATTTCAGAACTGACTTTAATCATGCTGCGTAAAGTTGAAAATTCTTTAATTTTATTGGCATAGGTTTCCAGGTTGTAAAAACTAGAAGGGGAATCTGCCATCAATTGCATTAAATATTCTTCACCACCAACAGCATCAAGCAAATTCTGTTTGATTAGCCAGTCATTGACCAGAACGGCATCGTAAGGCGAGTTTTCTTGGGTTAATTTTTCAATGGCGCGAAAAATATACTTATGACGTGTCGCATAAAAATCATTTTCACTGAGTACATCACCGACTTGTTCAAAAGATTCAGCAACGGTCATCAGTGCTGCAAGTACAGCTTGCTCAATTGCCAAGTTATGCGGTGGGGTACGAAACTCTTTTAATTGGCTTGACTCATTTCCTTTATTATCTACTTTAGATGAGTTAAGCGTAGCAGTGGCATTCGCCTGTGACATATAAAACCCTGATTTTAAATGCGATAAATGAGTAATTTGGAAATTGGGACGAACAATGAAATTTCAATGATCTTCGTCTAAACAGATCATACGCGTTCTTAAAAAAAATGCGAATCGAAAATTTCATTTAGCTAAAAATAGTAAAAATAAGTTGTGTTCACTACTTTTGAGTAAATCTAGATAAGCTATTTTGACTATTTTCAGAGATAAAAAAAGAGCATGCAAAAGCATGCTCTTTTTCTTGCAAAAAATTACTCAGATACGATAGTAACGAGAACTTCAGCAACAACATCATGATGCAATTGGATTGCGATGTTGAATTCGCCAGTGTGACGAAGTGCGCCATTTGGAAGACGAACTTCCGCACGGTCAACTTCTAGACCAGCATTTGTCAACGCGTCAGCGATGTCACGAGTACCGATTGAACCGAATAGTTTACCTTCGTCACCAGCTTTAGCAGTGATTACGATATTAACTTCGTTTAATTGGTCAGCACGTGCTTGAGCAGCAGCTAAAACATCAGCTTCAGCTTTCTCAAGTTCTGCACGACGAGCTTCAAAAGCAGCAGTATTCGACTCAGTCGCTGCTACTGCTTGACCTTGAGGGATAAGGTAGTTGCGGCCGTAACCAGCTTTAACTGAAACTTTATCGCCTAATTTACCAAGGTTTTTAATACGTTGTAATAAGATAATATCCACAGCTCAACCTCACTTATGATTGTCAGTGTAAGGGATCAAAGCCAAGTAACGAGCTTGTTTAATAGCAAGCGCTAATTGACGTTGGTAACGAGCTTTAGTACCTGTAATACGGCTAGGAACAATCTTGCCGTTTTCAGTGATGTACTGTTTTAAAGTATCGATATCTTTGTAGTCGATGTACGCAACTTTCTCAGCTGTAAAGCGGCAGAACTTGCGACGACGGTAAAAACGTGCCATTAATGTTCTCCTTATGCTTCAGCAGAGTCTTGAGATTGTTGTGCTTCTTCACGTTGTGCTTTACGCGCACGCTTTTCTTCAGCACTTTTAGCAAGCAATGATTCTTCAGTGATTGCGTTTTCACGACGAATAATAACATTACGAAGGATTGCATCGTTATAACGGAACAATTCTTCTAATTCATTAAGCGTAGTTTGACCACATTCAACATTCATTAAAATGTAGTGAGCTTTATGAATTTTGTTAATTGGGTAAGCCAATTGACGACGGCCCCAATCTTCTAAACGGTGAATTTGACCTTCAGCTTCTTTGATGTGAGTTAGGTAACGTTCTACCATACCCACAACTTGATCGCTTTGGTCTGGATGTACCAAAAGTACGATTTCGTAGTGACGCATTGTCAGCTCCTTACGGTTTATGCAGCCCCTAACTTTTGAAAAGTCAGAAGCAAGGAGTCACAACCAAAGTTGTGTCGCAAAAATTGCGAAGCGTGAATTCTAGTGGTTTTAGGGATAAATTACAAGCGAATCTTTTTGTGGTGATTGATTTATATGCAAGCACTGGAAGTACGAAATCTGGACGAGATGAAAATGCAAGGGGGAATTGAATAGGTCTTTTGAAAGTGCTGAAAATTAAAGGGTGAAAAAAAAGATAGAGTAGAACTCTATCTTTTTTAAAAAAACACGATTTGTGTTGCTGGTGCTTGGGAGGTAAAACTAAAACATATACTGATGATCGTAATCAGAATAACCGAAAACAGGAAAAAGCGTTTTGCCCATAGTTGGTCATTTTCAGCTTTAAAGCCCAGCACACCAATATAAAACCAATAAATGCATAATGCATTTAAAATAACGAGATACAGCCAGTTTACATAACCATATACAAACAAGGCATTCATGGTTATGGTAAATAATACAACATAAATCAGTGATTCAATTTTAGTACGTAAAATGGAACGTGCTACAGGGAGAATCGGAATACCTGCATTTTTGTAGTCATCAAAACGATATACTGCAATCGCCCATGAATGGGGCATTTGCCAAAGTGCATAACCAATAAAAATAAGCAGTGCAGCCAAGTCAAATTCATGACTAACAGCGGTATATCCAATCACTGGTGGGCTTGCACCAGAAATACTTCCAATAACTGTTTGGTGAATTGTTGTGCGTTTTGTCCAGAGGCTATAAAACACCACATAGACTACAAAACCAATCACTGCAAATAAAAAAGCGTACGCATTTACCCAGAACCATAAAATGCTAAAACCAATTACGCCAAGTACTAAGGAATATACCAAAGCCACAGGAACAGAAATGGATTTTTTAACCATCGCACGATTTTGTGTGCGCTGCATTTTTTGGTCGATGTCTTGGTCAATAACGTTATTGACCACACAACCAGAGGCAACAACCAGAGTTGTACCAAGGAGGGTAATAAGCAATAAAAGGAAATCTACAGAACCTTGAGCGGCTAAGAAATAGCCGCCCAAGGTGGTAACAAAGTTACCAAAGAGAATTCCTGGTTTAGTCAGGAATAAATACTTTTTCAGCATGACAATCAGTTTAGATCATCATGTTGTAGTGAAGGTAGTTCATGATCCATACAGAACCCACTAAAAGAATAGCGATGGTTAATATTGTATAAATAAATGCAATCACGTTCCAACGTTGTTCAGAAGACGAGTTCATGTGCAAGAAGAACATGAGCTGTACTAAAACCTGAGCAACTGCAGTAATAGCAATTACAGTAACCAAAATACCGCGTTCAAAGCCACCGCTCATTACCATTCCAAAAGGAATGATAGTGAGAGCAACTGAAAGGATGAAACCGACAGTATATTGTTTTAAGTTACCGTGCGATGCACCAGCAGAATTGTGATCGTGACTCATTAGAGAACTCCCATCAAGTAAACTACGCTGAATACACAGATCCAAACGATGTCCAGGAAGTGCCAGAACAAGCTTAGACAAGCAAGACGACGAGTGTTTGGAAGAGTCAAACCATTTTTCTTGATTTGAATCATCAAAATGATCATCCACACCAAACCAGAAGTTACGTGAATACCATGCGTACCAACTAGAGTAAAGAACGCAGACAAGAACGCACTTGTGCTTGGGCCATGACCAGCATGAACGAGGTGATTGAACTCATAAAGTTCCATGCCGATGAAGGCAGCACCAAATAGCCAGGTAATTGCTAACCAAGTTAAAACTTGACCTACATTTTTCTTGTATGAAGCAAGTACGGCAAAACCGAAGGTCACAGACGAGATCAAGAGAGCAAAAGTTTCAGTTAAAACGAAACCTAAAGACTCACCAAAAAGCTCTTTAGCACTTGGAGTACCAACAGGAATGTGACTGCTTAATACAGCGAACGCGATGAAGAGTGTCCCGAATAGGATCAAGTCACTCATCAAGTAAGTCCAGAAACCAAAGACTGTGATGTCAGTATCATCGTGATGATGATGCTCGTCATGTCCATGGTTGTCGTGATGAAGTACTTCAGCCATTGTCTTAGTCCTTCTTCAAGTGTTTTTCAAGAATCGCATAGCGTTCGTTTTCAATGCGTTCTACTTCAGCAGCAGGCACATAGTAATCCACTTTCTTAGTGAATGAACTTACGATAAACGAAACGATAGCACCAATGAATCCAACGGCTACTAACCACCAGATATGCCAGATTAAAGCAAAGCCCATTACAGTAATCAGCATTGCAATCACGAAACCAGCCGCACGGTTGGTTGGCATATGAATATCTTCATACTGAGTTGGTTTGGCATATGCGATGCCATTTTCTTTGTCAGTCCAGAAAGTATCAATACCATTGATCTTAGGAAGATGAGCAAAGTTATAGAACGGAGCAGGAGACGAAGTAGACCATTCAAGTACACGACCATCCCATGGATCGCCAGTGTGATCGATATTGTTGTTGCGTTGTAAGAAACCAACGATGATTTGCATTAAGAAACATGCAATACCACACGCTACAAGAACCGAACCAAACAATGCAATCGACACATATGGATCCCATTCTGGGTTGTCATATGTATTCAAACGACGAGTCATACCCATGAAACCAAGGATATAAAGTGGCATGAATGCAAAGTAGAAACCGAAGAACCAGAACCAGAACGCTGCTTTACCCCAAGTTTCATTCAATTTCCAGCCAAACATTTTTGGCCAGTAGAAAATGATACCTGCGAACATTGCAAATACTACACCACCAATAATTACGTTATGGAAGTGAGCAATCAAGAATAACGAGTTATGTACCAGGAAGTCCGCTGGTGGAACTGCCATTAATACACCTGTTAAACCACCGATACCAAAAGTCACAAGGAAGCCAAGTGTCCAAAGCATTGGTGTTGTAAAGGTAATACGACCCTTGTACATGGTGAATAACCAAGAGAAGATTTTCACACCAGTAGGGATGGCAATAATCATGGTCATGATACCGAAGAACGCGTTAACGTTGGCACCAGCACCCATGGTAAAGAAGTGGTGAACCCATACAACGAAAGACAATACTGTGATTGCTACAGTTGCATACACCATTGATTTGTAACCAAACAATGCTTTGCGAGAGAAAGTTGATACAACTTCTGAGTAAATACCGAATGCAGGTAATACCAAGATGTAAACTTCCGGGTGACCCCAAGTCCAAATCAAGTTTACATACAACATCGGGCTACCACCCAAGTCATTTGTAAAGAAGTGGAAACCGAAGTAACGGTCAAGCGACAACATTGCAATAGTCGCAGTTAACACTGGGAAAGATGCGATGATCAATACTGCTGTACATAAAGATGTCCAGGTAAAGATCGGCATATCCATCAGTGTCATGCCAGGTGCGCGCATTTTAATGATGGTAACAAAGAAGTTAACACCTGTTAAAAGCGTACCCAAACCTGAAATTTGCAGTGCCCAGATATAGTAATCAACACCTACGCCCGGAGAATATTCAATGCCTGATAGTGGAGGATAAGCCATCCAACCAGTTGCAGCGAATTCACCTAGTGCAAGAGAAGCCATCATCAGACCCGCAGCGCCGGCAAATAACCAGAAGCTTAGAGAGTTCAATAATGGGAAGGCAACGTCACGAGCACCAATCTGTAATGGTACAGAGATGTTCATTAAGCCGACTACAAGACCCATCGCTACGAAGAAGATCATGATTACGCCATGGGCAGTAAAGATCTGGTCGTAATGTTCAGGGTGTAAATAACCTTCACCACCACCTCGAGCGAGGAACTGCTGAAGACGCATCATGATCGCATCTGCAAAACCACGAACTAACATGATTACAGAGACGAAGATATACATGATACCAATTTTTTTATGGTCTACAGAAGTGAACCATTCAGTCCACAAGTAGTTCCATTTTTTAAAGTAGGTAATCCCTGCAACGACTGCAAGGCCACCTAGGATCATCATCGCAACAGTCACCAATACAATTGGATCGTGTGGAATTGCATCCGGACCTAACTTACCTAATAAGCTCATGTCTTATTCCTCTACAGAAGCTGCAGTCGCATGTTCAACATCTGCATGAGCATCAGAAGCAGCAGCTTCATGACCAGCAGTTGCTGAATGGTCAGCACCGTGGTAATTACTCATGTATCTGTTAATCACTGATTCGAACAATTTAGGCTCTACCGAAGAATAATAAGTCACTGGGTGTGGCTTAGTCGGATAAGACTTCATTGCTTCAGCAGCAGCCTTTTCTTCAGGAGTTTGGGCATTCACAACCATTACTTCGATTTGGTGCTTAGAACGGTTGCCGTCACGTAAAGCTGCAAATTCAGCTTGGTCTAAAACAGCTTTTTGAACTGCATTAGGATTTACTGAAGTACCTTTGCCTGCTTTAACTGCTGCTACCCATTCAGCAAACTGAGCATCTGTTACAGAATGTGCACGGAAGCGCATTTGTGAGAAGCCATAACCTGAATAGTTAGAAGAGAAACCGCGGTAGCCTTCGGCTGGGCTAGTTTCGTCTGCCAAGAAGTTCAAGTGAGTCTGCATACCCGCCATTGCATAAATCTGACCAGACAATGCAGGGATAAAGAACGAGTTCATTGTGAAGTTCGAAGTTAAACGAAGAGTAACCGGAGTCTTCTCTGGGAAGCGGATTTCGTTAACAGTCGCAATGTTTTGTTCAGGGTAGATGAAGATCCATTTGAATTGTTCAGCAATAACTTGAACAGTTAAAGGTGCTTTATCAGATTCGACCGGACGGTATGGGTCATACTTGTGGGAACCCCACCAAGTTAACCACGCTAGAATACCAATAATAATGACAGGTATGCCCCATACTACAATTTCAATTGCAGTTGAGTGTGCCCATGTAGGTTTATAGTCTGCATCTTTATTCGATGCGCGATATTTCCATCCAAACCACAATGCCATAATTGCTGATGGAATGACCACCAAAAGCATTAAATAGATCGCAGTCATCATCAGGTTACTTTGACCTTCAGCAACTGGACCTTTTGAGTTTAGAAGTACCATATCACCGCCACACCCAGTCAAGAGTGCAGCCATCGCAGATAAAGACAATACAGCTAAAATTGTTTGTCTCATTTTACAACCTCGGTGAAGAGTCCCATTCCCTAATTTAATATGGGATAGCGATTAAAGTGTCGCATGATTGGAAATGTTTTATTTTTGCTTAGATATTCTAAGCATAGAAAATCCTTCCCAATCATGAGACACCGCTACGTTGTGAGGCATTATGCCTCATATTGTTGAACTAAGCTATATGTAACGGGGCTTTAAATGACTGTTATAAAAACTGATTTTTTTACTCGGAATTAAACTTTCAAGATAATAATTTTATTTGAATATCAATATTCTGGGGAAAAACAGGGATATAAAAAATCCCTGTTTATTATGTGATTATTGTTTGACCACTTTGGTTTTGGCGAGCTTGTCATGCAAAGTTTGGCGTTTTTCGCCAATCGCAAAAACATGGTCAAGGATGGTGATAAAAGGCATAAACAGAAAATTTAAAATAATAAAGATGAAACTGCGTAAAGTGAATGCACGCATCAAGCTTACTTTCTCACCACTTTCTACATCTACAATTTTAATTTTGGTTAATTTCTTGCCAATACTTTGCCCAGATTTCGCCAACATAAATGCCTGAATTCCAAGCATAATAATGATGTAGATAAGCATTGCTTGCCAAGCTTCTGCTGGAATGAGGGTAAATAATTGCTGTTGTAACTGGACTGCTTGAGTTGATGTATCTGCAGATTGCATCTTTTGCTGAATTTCTGATAGCTGGTTAACTTGATCAGGTTTTAGGAAAAAAGATGGAATGGCAGCCGCAGGTAACCAGAGCAATAAATCGATAATTTTGGCTAATACTCTGGTGCTAATGGAAGCAAGCTCATTATTTTGTGCTGCTTTTTTTTCAACATGTATTTTGTTAAAGCTGGAATTCTGAAAAGGGGTTTGCTCAGGGAGAGGTGTAGGAGCTATATAACCTTCAGGTTGATATACAAGTTTACCTTGGGTTAATTCACCTAAAGCTTTCCATTCGGTCATGCCTTGATGCCAAGCCAAATCTGTAAGCAGAACTTGCTGACTAGCGAGCATTTGGTTCAACTGCTCTAAGGTATATGGACCAGCTTGTTGATTATTACGAGCCAAGTAAATTTGCATAAATATTAAATCTCAAAACGTAAATTAGGTTTGTATAGCAAACCCTTAAATTATAGATGAAAAAAAAGACCCAAATGTGAGCGATTAATTTTCAATTGTATTTATGCCATATTTCAAAGGTGTTTAAAATACTCATCTTTAAGCTAGATTTTTAAATCCATTGCTAATAAATTGAAAGGGATTTTAAAACCAAGTGCAACAAGAGTGCAACATGGCAACCTTTCAAAAACGTAATGGGCGTATCACTGCCACTATCCGCATAAAGCCACACAAACCACGTTCAAAAACTTTTGATACTATGCGTGATGCAAAAGCATGGGCCAAAGAAACCGAAGTAGCTTTGATAAATGAAAACCATAAGGTCTATGACCACGTTATCTTAAAAGATGCCTTAGAGGAATATCGTGACACAATTTCAATAAAAAAACGAGGTGCTGATCGTGAGATTAGCCGCATCAACTATATTTTAAAACATACGAAGAGTGATATAGCTTTAGCTAAGGTAGATAAGGAGTTTTTAGTCTCATGGCGTGAGTGGCGTTTAGAGCACGTGTCATCATCAACAGTAAGACGTGATTTTATTTTACTGGCAGGATTTTTCACCTGGTGCGTCGAGACAAAATTATGGCTGGGCAGAAACCCGGTAAAGGATGTTCAGATCCCTAAAGACTCACCACATCGTGAAAGAATTATTCAGCAAGACGAAATCGATACTTTGTTGCCATATTTGAGTGATGACTTAAAAGCTATTTTTTTGCTGGCCATTGAAACTGGAATGCGTCAATCTGAAATTGGCGGTTTAGACTGGAAGCGAATTCATTTAAGCAAAAACTATTTAGTACTAACAATCACCAAGAATGGTCGACCACGTGAAGTACCATTAAGCAAAAGGGCGGTTGAGATTTTAGAATCACTTGGTCCTAAAAAATTAGGTCCAGTATTCAATTATGAATCTATCGAGATAAGCACAGAATTTATGAAGGCTCGAATCGCTGCCGGACTGCTTGGCTTCACATTTCATGACTCAAGACATACAGCAGCAACTCGAATTGCTTTAAAACTCCCCATCCTTGACCTATGCAAGATGTTTGGATGGAGTAATCCAAAGCGTGCAATGACATACTACAATCCCACAGCTAGTGAGATTGCATCGCGGCTTTAACTGATTGAATGGAATACCTGCCCTGAGTATTTTTCAGCTTGGCTTTTTCCTCTAGCTTCTTAAACAGGTATCGAGATAGTCCGGGTATACGCTCACAGAGTTGCTTTACTGTGAGCAATTCATCCTGTTGACCTGCAAGCGCCTGACGGATTGCATTGGATGTCTCTTGACGAATCAAGTCACGCAACTCATCTTCCTGCATTGTTATAATTTTGACTGCTCCCATTAAGAAACCTCCTTACACGCTTCAACATCTGCGATGGCTCCGCGCAGCCTTTCTGTTTCTGGATTTATCCAGCGCAAAATAGACTGGCGTTGCAATTCTTTTTTGGCAGATTCAAGTCCACCCCAACTTGCCACTAGCTCATGACTTTCAACAAGGCGTTTTACTTCAACCACCTCAAACATGTAGCTTTTCCGACCTGCATGAAACTCATTAGAGAAATCTATTTCATCAGCATAAAAAATCACATATTTGTAGCGATTAAACTTAGGCAGTGTTTTTGCAATTAATAATGAATTCCACCCGTGTTTTTTCACAAACTCATTTGCTTTCATGACACCTCCCGCAAACTCTGCAAAACACTAAACGGCAATTTCATATCTACGTTCGACTGTTCATTGCGACTAGTGAAACCAACAAGGCTGTGATAGATAACATTGATACTTTTAGAATTAAGTTCCATCTTTGCACCCTTGCCACTGATAACATAAGGTGCCAATGCTTCAGTTAGATCATTAGCGATTTCAACCATTTCTTCATTAGTCATTGGCTGGCTCCTCTACAACAGTGAGTCTTAACTTTTTGCCGTCAACTTCAAAAAGAATATCGTTTTTTGATTTGTATAGATAAATACCAACAGCAGAAACAGCAGAGTCAGTAACATCCTCTTTATTTCCAACCATCATGCCTTTTTCAACATTTACGCGGCTTGCGTAAATCACGTTTGTCAAAAGAGAGCAAACAACTTTCATTGGATTCTTAGTCATTGGCTGGCTCCTCAAACTTAAACTTAGGCAAAGGAATTGGCTGATTAGCATGAAATGCATCAATCATTTCTTGGGTAACGGTAATTTCCTCATCATGGTCAATTTCCCAAAAAGTGACATTCAAATACTTTTCAGCCCAAGCATTTAAAAAGCTATTTAGTTCAGCTTTTGCTTCGTCACTAACATTATCTGAGCCTGTGTTACCGTCAGAAAAATCACCTGGATAATTATCATCAATGCGAAGGTCGTAATTTTCTAAAACCTCATCGGCATCCATGATGAATTGCGCAGGTTGTGGTTCACGCTTAATACCAGTAAGAAAGGTATTCCCAACCTCTAATACATCGTCATCTTCCATATCCTGTAGAGCTTCAGCAGGATTTTCGTAATCAGACCAGTTATCTTCACCACGATAGCTAAAAACACGATTAGTCATTGGCTGGCTCCTGTGCTTCAATCACGATCTTGTAGTTTTCTTGGAATTCTCTAGCTTTATTTTTGCACCATCTCAATCGAATTTGTTCCCGGTGTGTGGCTGTCGATCCTCTGTGCTCATAATCAAACATGCTTTGAATATTATTAAAGGCATCACTTGCTAATTCATCTGCCAGTTCATCGCTCAGCTCTTTAGGCACCAAAACAAAATCGCCACTCACCAATTTTTTAACCTGGTCTATGTCCAACGATGGGGCTTTTTTAGCATTTTGTGTATATTTAAAGTGACGTTGAGCAGCAGCAATCACGGTTGACCACTTAACACCTTTTTGGAATGTACCAGCTCCAACACATGCAGGAGCATCAAGAACTTGTTCATGCACCGCTTGGGCTTTGGCTTCCTTCGCCAAGCAAATCAAACAAGGCTCTTCATCTGGATACTGACTGTTAAAAATACCAGTAGGTGATTCGCATTTTTTTAAGTGCTCATCACAAAGCAGTAGCTTAACTTTCTGATCAGCTTGGGCTTTGGCTGCTTGCCATGCCTTCCATGCCGTATTGTATTTTACGCCATCAAGCCAACCTTTCGGCTTCTCCCTATACCACTTATCAAACGCTTCTCTTTCTTTATCCATCACGCCACCTCAACTTTTAAAACGTACTTTTGACCACCACTGGTGAACTCGATTGATTCACCTTTATCTAGCAAGTAATGCCCAATCGCTTCCAGATTTTTAGCACTCAATCCTGTTTTAGCTCTTGCTCTGCGACGGTCGCACTCAAGACAGATATTGGATTTCACAGATCGCTCGGAAGTACCACACGATCTGCATGGGGCAACTGGCTTATAGCTTTTTAAACCTTGCTTTTCAGCACGTGTACGCAAAATGTGATTCTGGTGACTGTTGGGACGCTCAGCACTTTGCAAAACAGTATCCGCATTGCAGTAATTAAACTCAGCTTTATTAGTATTTACAGCCGACTTAATCTGACCACCATTCGCTACAAATTTTGCAACCGCTTCCGAGTAGTCCGGTTTGATTTGAGTTCCAATCATGCTGCTTTACCTCGTAGTGCTTTTTCGAGGTATGGATCTAAGTCATCTTGTCGCAGCAACCATGAGATATAACCAGGATCAAGGTCTTTAATTAAAGTGCCTTTGTACTTTCCAAAATTGATGCGTTTCGGAATTCGTGCAGTCTCAGACATTAAGTAGAGCGAGTGCATATCCTTGATTGCCAGCTTTTCAACAATCGCTCGAAGTATTACGCCAGTGAAGTAGATATCAGCTCTGGCATTATGGGCATTACGTAAATGCTTTTTAGCCGACCGTTTATCCTCCATGACGAAGTAATACAGTGCACCAAGCGTATGGGTTTCCAGTTCATCCCAGATCATGCGAGCAAGTGCCAGGGTACAAATCCCTTTTACCTTGAAATCAGGTTGGCATTTTTGAACAGCTTCAATGTCGTAATTGATGTTATGGCCAATCAAATATTCAACACCTTCAGGCATGCGGAAAGTGTCGTAAGATGGCTTTTCTGCAATATCTGATTCAAGAATATGATGTACTGCCATTGCACCAAGAGATATCGGTTCAGGGCATGAAAAATACTCATCAAAAACTTGATCCTGGTTAATCGCCAATACCCCTTGCGCAAAAGCGCAAGGTGCAAAAGCGATTTCAATTGGATAGCCATTCAGTGTGTGAGTTTCAGTATCCAAAATCAGTGCTTTAGGTTGATTCATTGGTCACCCCTCAATAAGGAATATCATCAAGATAAGAAGGAGCATCTAAGACAGGCGGTACATCATTGTTGTATCCACCTTGATCATAGCCACCCTGATTAAAGCCGCCATTCTGGCCATATCCACCGCCATAACCATTGTTTTGGTTTTGCTGGAATCCACCATTATTGTTTTTAGGTTTGCGTGTGGTAACCGGGTTTGCCATCAGTGATGCAAGTGATTTTGGAAGCGCTTCCGGTGATGTTTTGCGATCAAGAATTTCCTTGGCCATGAGTTCACTTTGAGAATGGAAACAAGAGAAGAAATTCATCTGGAATTTCCAGTCACCGCTGTCATTTTGGTAGTTTTCACGCTGAAGTAATAAACCGACGCGCTTGCCAGCAACCTCAGGCGCAACCACACAGTTTTTCATAACGCGCTCTTTAAGATCGAAGTCATACTTCTCAAGCTGCGAATTCGTCGGTGTCAGGCCGCGAACGCCAAGACAAGCAAGCAGAGCATTGATTTTATGAACACCACCCAATGGAGTTCCGTCTTTCTTTTCGGTCCAGATGGTGAATGAAGCAGACTCTTTGTGGTCTGTTTCAAATTCAATTTCAAAACCGGTTGTGCCAGATTTAGCAGTGGTGAATTCCATGCTTTTGATAACACCAACATACTTTCCAGCTTCTTCGATACGGTTGCTGCTATCAGCTTGTTTTGCAGATTCAGCGTTAAAGCCAAATTGTTTGTATTGTTGAGTCATGATGATTTCTCCGAGAAATTAAATTAAGAATTTTGAACAGCTTGTTGTTGCTGTTGGTTGTTTTGTGTTTTTGGCATAGGCAAGCCGTAGAATTCACAAATCGCCTGATCAACAAGGTTTAAGTCATTTTCGACATGATCTGACGTGAACATGTCCATAGGCGACTTAACAGTTGTGTTGCCGTTGTTCTTGGTAATGAATAGGTTCTGGTCATTGATGACCGCTGTTTGCAGGCAAATAGTGACCATACCTTCCAGTGTGATTTTTTCATCAAGCATTTTGCCGATGGTTTTAATCTTGGTTTTGCCTTGCTGGTCTTCTTCCGTGTGGCTAAGGATGTAGACGCGCTTTTGAGGGTGTGCATTATTCGCTTCAGTAATAATGCTCCAGGCGTTAAAGCCAATTTCCGTGAACTTATCGAAGCCACGTTCTGTACTGCGACGCATGAATTCATTCGCCATCACATACTGAAAGTCATCAATAACGATGATTGGGCGACGAGTCATTCGGATGTGGTGAATGATTTCTTGCGGATTATCAGACACCAGGATTGAACCGTTTGGTTCGTCAGCAGTAATGTACTTCCAGTTAGCAGAGCGAAACGGCAAAGGCTTTCTGATCGACTGGATCAGTAACACGCGACGCGGGTTAAGATTGCGAAGACTGGTTGATTTTCCAGATCCCGATTGTCCTAATATAAAAATAGATGTACTCATTATTCATTCCTCAATATTCAGTATTCATTTGGTGTGCCCATGAAGGGCATCTTGTTGTTAACGTGCGCCAACCCAGCCCATGCGTTTTTTGTACGCACGACGTTCATGTAATGGAATATGTGTACTTTGCAAACCGATTGCTAAGGCTTTACGACGTTGAAAAGTACGTTCACGTTCGAAGTTTTCACGAATCCATGGTTTAGAAACCAATTCTTCAAGGGTTACTTTCACAAGACCTTTGGCGGTTTCTTTGTAAATATCTTTGCCTTTCTCGACATAGATTGCAGCGAACTTAGTACCTAGACGAAGGCGCATATTGCCTTGTTCATCTTGACCAAGGTATTCAGCGAATTTTTGATTAGAAGTAGTCATTAGCGAGTTCCTCCATTAGCGGAAAACTGCAACTGGTGTTTAAGAGCAGCTTGTTCTTGACGATCTACCTCGTTTGAACAACTACGGACTGTTACTACTGTTGATGCAGCAGTACCAACGATTAGAGAAACCGCCATTACTTCTTTGAAAATTGCTTTAGCTTTAGCACCGAAAGTAGGACGCATTTCAGAAGCGGTCGGATGCTGAAACAAAACAGAAGTCGTTTGACTTTTGTTAGTGTCAAACTCAGGGGTTTGACTATGGGATGGGATTTGATTCATACTTACCTCGCTAGTTAGCAAAAGCACATTTGATTCTCAGGTCGGTGTGCTTTTTGTTTGTTTACGAGATTTAGTTTACCAAAGGAAACTTTATTGTCAATGAAAAAGTTTATTAAAAGAAACTTATTTTTATATTGGGAAACTTTTATGCTTTAATAGACAAAAGAAAACCCATCACTAGGAGGGAGATGAATTAAAAAAACAGATTTTAATATTTGATTTTATTTAAAAAATGATAAAAAATTGATTATTTTTTGAATGATTGATTTGTCATGGTACTTTTTTTAACAATAGCTTTAATTGCATTGGGGGGTGTGGTTTATTATTTTTTTATAAAAAATAAAGAACTGCTGGTCAAAGAAGTTGAATTAATTGAAAAAAACAAAAAATTATCAATTGCTATTACTAAAAATGAAGCACAAGTTAGTAGTGATTACAGACAGATAACAGGTCTCTTGAATCAAAAAGAAAATTTAGAAAAGCGCCTGGCAGAATTGGAGAAGTACCAAGATATTGTTGATATTAAAAATTATATTAAGACTGAAAAAGAAAAATGTGACGTTGATATTACTGAGGCAAAAAATGCATGGGAAGTAGAAAAAGAATCTAAATTAGAATCTTATGAAGCATATAAGAAAATGACAGTTGCAGAGGCTGAATCATTTAAACGTGAGATAAAAATCAAGATTAAATCTGTGGAAGTCTTCTTACAAGATTTTTCTGAAAAGGCAACAACTGAAGTTGAAAATCAAGCGCAAAAACTACTTGGAGAATACTACGATCTAGCACAACGGAAACTCGAGTTAAGCAAGATTAATAAAGCACTTGAGAATAAAATTCAGGGTTATAGTGATGAATATTTATTACCCAACCAAGCAATACTGGAAGATTTAATAGAAGGTTATGAGTATCTTGATGCCGCACAAAGATTAAAAACAATTAAATTTGAGATCAAAACAGCCATCAAGCAAGGTGTTGTTGCTGAGTGTGATTATGTTGAGGATGTAAGGAAGACAACAGCTATTGCTTTCATAACTAACGCATTTAATAGCAAGGCTGACGTTCATGTATCAAGATTAAGGCATGATAATGTTGGTAAGTTAACAGAAGCACTCAAAGAAGATTACTTGCTTCTTAATAATTATGGCGTGGCTTTTAGAAATGCCAGAATCAATCCTTCTTATTTAGCACTAAGAATTGAAGAGCTTAAGTGGGCTGCATTGGTTTTAGAGTTTAAAGAAAGAGAGCGTGAAGAACAAAGAGAGATTCGTGAACAAATCCGCGAAGAGGAAAAGGCAAGAAAAGAGTATGAGCGAGCCATAAAAGAAGCAAGCAAAGAAGAAGACTTTTTGAAAAAAGCATATGAAAAAGCTAGAAAAGAATTTGAGCAAGCTTCAGATGATCAAAAATCAAAATATGATCAAAAAATGAATGATTTAATGTTAAAGCTTAAAGAGGCTGAAGATAAGAATCAGCGAGCTATATCTATGGCACAACAGACACGAGCTGGTCATGTATATGTAATCTCAAATATAGGATCATTTGGTGAGGATGTACTAAAGCTTGGCATGACAAGACGATTAGAACCATTGGATCGTGTTCGTGAATTAGGTGATGCTTCTGTACCATTTACATTTGATGTTCATGCGATGATTTATAGTGATGATGCGCCTGCGCTAGAGAAAAAACTTCACCATCACTTTAATCATGAACGGGTTAATAAAGTTAATTATCGGAAAGAGTTTTTCAAGACACCATTAGCAGGTGTTAAGAACTACCTGGAAGAATTAGGAATACAAGCAAAATTCACTTTAAAAGCTGAAGCTTTACAATATAGAGAATCTTTAAAAATTGAACTTATGCCAGATGAGGAACAACTGGAATTGGAAGATGCTATTGAAAAAATGGAGTTAAAGCAGAAAGATTATGCTTTAGCTGAAGATTAATCTAAACGACCTACAAATTGCAGGCCTTTTCAAAGGTAAACCCATCACAGGGATGGGTTTTCTTTTAAATATTCTTTATTTTTTGCTGATGAATACTACTGTTGCAATGATTGCTGTGACATTAACTACTAACAAGGAGATGAGTGTGATCATAATTTAAGGTAAATACGGCACAAGGTTAAATTATAGTTGGTGAGGTTATTTTATATACACCTTTATTGTTTATTTTATATAAAAGAAAACCCACGCAAAGTGGGTGAGATAGGCTTACTTAGTTATTACAGGTCTTGTCTTTACATTAGACCTTGAGCAAAGAATAGCAGGGTAGTGTTTCAGAAATAAGAAACCCACCGAAGTGGGCGTGTGCGACCAAATACTATCCGTAGTATTTGAATGTTAAGATAGGCTTAATATATTACTGCTTTGTTTAATTCTGTTTGATAACTGAACGTATAGAATTTTTAATTTCACTTTTTCTTATTGTAAAATATTACCAGTAAGACTGCGACTATGATTAATACCCAACTATTACGTATTTTTCCATGGTTTCACCTGGAAGCAATTGGTTGCCTTAATTCGAGCATTTAATCTCAAAACTATCTTTATAGTAATCCAGAGCCGATTCCAAATCAGACAGTAATTCAGCTTCAGTGTATTCACCTGGTGATAGCCTCATTAGCGATGGCATGTAATTCTTTTTGTACTCAGTAGGGTAGTCCACACATAGGATCTGAATACGAGCCTCTGGTGTAGTGTTGGGATCGTCGAGTTGATCTAGGTATTTATTAATCCGTTTGTCAGATTTTTCAAACTGGGCATTTGCTATTGAAGAGTCTGTTTCATCTGAATCGGATACTTCAGCTACTTTTGATTGGTTATCGCAGCCAGTAAGAATGATAAGAAATAGGGTGGTTGTGAGAATTTTTGTTTTCATGGTTAAAGTTTTATTGTTATTTGATCAGGAATTATAAAGGAAAATTAATAAAAGAAAACCCACCGCTGGGGTGGGTTGAGTGGATCATTTTAGTAAAACTATTAGAGTTCTAGTTTTTCTTGCTCATTGCTTTTCATAGGCTTATGTTCAATAACCTTAATAATTTCGTACTCTGATTTTAATTTATTATGAGCAATGGTTTGAATAACTTTTAGCTTCACTTTCAAAATATCACCTTTACCAAATCTCAACTCCCCAGTATCAACTCTAGAAATAAACTCCTCATCAGAAATACTGGCATTAAAAAAGAATTTCCCATTACTAAATTTCCATTTATTCTTTTCCTTAAATGAAACAGATTCAATTTGGACATATGTTTCAGAAATATCAGAGTTCAAATCCTCCTCAAATTCCTGATATTTAAAAAATTCAACTTCACTTTTATCAATTAAAAGCTCTACATTCTTATCATCTGCATCCTTAACAACATAGAGAGTATCAATGCCATCTTTCGATAATGGCTCCAGCATTTTATTTAAGTCAGACGCTATGGATTTATTACGATACAAGCGGAGTACATGTTTATCGACTAATTCAAATTCAGTTTCAGAATAATAAACGCGAACACCCTCAGTTTCTTCCTCAACCTTAACGGGTGGCTTGCCTTTTAATTTCTGATATAACTGAATTAATCCAGACCTTGGTCCTTTAAACATTCCAAGTAACGCCAGGATTCCACCAGCATTCGCAAAAGCGGTAACAGTCGGCCCGGTTAAAATATCTCGAATCTGATCATACCAAGACAAAATTTCATGAAACTCAATACCAAAACTACCAGCTTTAAAGTTGGCTTTAACTTTTAGCTCAATTTTAAGTTTTTCACCGTTAATTTCTTGATTTGCATGAATAAGAAGATCATTAATAGCCATCATAGCAGGCGCAAGGTCGCGCACATCCATTAGATGCTCATCTAAAGCCTTGCCATCATAAACTACGTGGAATTTCTCACTCATATCATCATCATTCACATCGGTATTGGTTATGGTCATAGTCTATCAATCAATATTTATAGTTTCATTATGAGTTTGACAATAATTGTCGCTCTAATTCTCCACCCGATCTGTTCTAAAGGACTGCGTCGGGTTCGCAGTTTCAATTACCCAAAAAGCTGAATTCTCCTCAAACCATCATTAAATTGAAGGTGGTTTTTATAAAACTTGTCTTTGTCGTCAGCGTTAATAAAATCATCAAAAGTTTCTTGAACTACAGTTTGGTATAAAAACTTTTGACCTGTCTTAAGTACCACTGTCAGTAGATGATGCTCGTAAAGCACATGGCTGATCTTGCGGGAATTTATTTCAATTGTTTGCATTCATAACACCACAACATCCAGATCACTGGTGACTTGCTTTTTAAACATCCCTATATAACCTAAACAAACTCAAGTCGCTTCGGGTTCACAGTTTTATCTATCCAGCCAACAAAAATTGATTTGGGGGTTTATAACTCAGAATACTTTTCTAAAAATTCATCTATCCATCCTTGTGCCACTTCAAGATTGGTTATGTCCGTCAGCTTTAAATTAGTACCTTCTGCTTCGTTAAAGCCCTCAATAATAGCTTCAAAGATATTTGCTTCACCAATGACCTCGCGCGCCATTTCCGCAGCGTCATAGCTTTGCTTGGCTTTTTTAAGCGAGGCTATTTGCTTATCAATCCCTGCGCCAATTTTACCTAATGCCAATTTAAATTCTTGACGATTAATCGTTAGCGCAGTTTTGGATTTATTAAGTGTTGCAATCATTATGTTTTCCTTCTGCGAGTATTCTCATCCAGCTCGCCAAAATTGACGACCCATAACTTTAAAATTTAAGCCGTTTTGCTCTGATACTTCACGATCTCTATATTTTAAATTTAAGCTATGCAGGGTGAGCTTTCCTCCTTCCTCCTTGAATATCTGCTTAATCATTCCTTCACCCTCAAAATAAACAGCATAAATTCCACCATCTACAATTTCAGTTTTAGAAATATCAATACCCACTAGATCGCCATCATGAATAAAGTCAGTCATGCTATCACCCTTGGCTTTAATGATTCTCATGCAGCTTGGATCAACATGCTTCCTCTGAAAGAATGACGGTGTAAATGGGAATTTCCCGTTAATAACATCAAAATGAAATTCTACAGATTCACCAACACCACAAGAAAAATTAGCTTCCACGACATCAATCCAAATAAACCCATTCTCTGTTTCATAATCAATAACAGTTGGCTTATGTGCTTCATCAACATCAAATGAAACATCACCTTTGCTAGTCAAATTATGCTTATTCATAAATTCTTGCATATTGAAATTATTGAAGAGTTTTTCTTCTTCACCTGTAAGCAACCAGTTCTGAGATGTTTTTAATACAGCTGCTAATGCCGGCAAGAATTCTGCCTTAGGTGTATTTGTTCCAGCCACCCATTTGGATACAGCCCCTTTTGTGGCCCCTGTTGCTTCAATTATTGCAGTTTGTCGAAGACCAAGCTCTTTCATTCTTTGAATTATACGGTCGCTAATAGTGGTCATACAAAATCCCTCATTTCTTGTTTCCTATAGTAAACAAGCACCTTGATATATGAATAAACTTATGGTTTACTAATGGAAACTATTAGTTTATAAAGGTAAACCATGACTGTAGACGAGCTAAAACTTCATTACGGAGTTAAAACCGATTCTGAGCTCGCTCAGAAGGTCGGATATACCAAGGGTGCTGTTAGTAAATGGCGAAGCAAGGGTATATCCCTAGAAACCCAAGCTTTATTGCAATTAAAAACAAAAGGGAAGGTTAAGGCCAATCTACAGGCTTTAACTGCATAGGTGAATTTATGAGTCTTGAAAAGAAATCTACACATGTTCGTTTGTCTCCGGAAATCCATGAGCGAGCTAAAACACTTGCTGAAATTAAGGGTAAAGACCTTGCTCAATACCTAGCGTTTCTCCTTGAAAAAGAAATCGTAGGTGAGTGGCATGTACTTAATTTACAAGCAAAATCCTTTGAGCGCTTGGGATTGAGAGCTTTAGTGCGGGATATATCTACTGAGGTGAGCTTTCCAGAGGGATCGGAAGGGATTAACGCAAATTTAGGCAAAGAAAAAGCCTGACGGTCAAGGTCAGGCTTTTAACAATTCAAACTATGAAGGGAATGAATATGAAATCAAATTTACCACAACACCCATGCACGAACAAGTGCACGAATTTTAAAGACGAGCAGTGCGGGCATTGCCTGATTTCAGAATCAGATTTTATGGCCGGTGACACGGTTGTTTTTATCGATGCATTCAAACCAGACCATTTGATGACTGTGCACAAAGTTCAAGGCAATGGCGTACTGCTGGATGGGAATAGAAACTTTGCATTGAGTCACTTAATCCGTAGTGCAAGCGTGCAGGAGTTGAGTGCCGGGAAGCGTTTAGGGGATCAGGTATGGAATTAACACTTGCTCAATTGCTTGAACTCAGACGCGCTGAGTACCGCAAACAATTGCATAAAAACAATATGCCACTTGATCCATATGTTCAATCGGTGAAGGTGGATTTTGTGGCTGTACTGGATAGACATTTTCACAAGATTGGGAGTGCCGCATGAATACAACCATTCCCATGATCAAGTTAATTGAAGCTATGAATGATCAACCAATCGCATTTAACAAGCATTACGTGTTCATTGGGTGCGGAATTACTGGCGCACTCATGCTCTCTCAGTTGGTGTACTGGACATCACGAACCAAGAGCAATGATGGGTTGATTTATAAAACCCAACACGATTGGACGCTAGAAACTGGACTGACCAGAACAGAGCAAGAAACTGCTCGAAAAAGACTCAAAGAGCTTGGTTTTTTGACTGAAATTAAAAAGGGCGTGCCTTGTAAAATTTACTTCAAAGTTGAGCGCGAAAAGCTTTATAAAGCATTGATCGAATACTCTGAAACCCTTGATTCTTCACAGTATGCGGAAAACCTGCAATCTAGTATGCAGGAAACCTACCAACTAGGCTGCGGAAAACCTGCAAGCAGTGCTGCGGGAAACCTGCAATCTATTACAGAGAATACAACAGAGAATACTACAGATATTAATTTAGGCGCATCTGCACCTGAACAACCTAAAAAATTCTCTGCTAAAAAATTCTTAATCGAAAACGGTGTATCTAAAAAAACAGCTCAAGAATTTATTGATCTGAAAAACAAGAAACGTAAAACCATCACTGACCGTTCTTTGAAAATCATTTTCAACCAAGCGATTGAAGCACAGCTTTCAAATGAACGTGTATTTCAAATTATCGTGCTTCGTGGTTGGGAGTCATTCAAGGCTGCATGGAATTGGGCAGAGACCAATATGGAAATTGAAAAACTGGAAAATCCAAAACCAATCCAACCTGAACAACAAAATCAATCGTTGATCAACCTTCCTTCAAAACCAAAAGGTTTCTTGGGAGCTGCTCAATGATTAATACCTCAATCCACAATCTGCAAATTGAACAAGCGGTGCTTGCTGCGTTGATGACCGTTGCTAACTCATACGCTCAAGTTGAAAACCTGCTCACTGAAGACGATTTTCATGCTACACGCCATAAATTGATCTTCAAGGCTGTAGTTGATCTGGATTCTAAGAATTCACCGTATGACGCTGTTCTGATCAACCAGTGGTTAGAAATGCATGGTCAGTCTGAAGCGGCTGGCGGTGAGCGATACATCATGCAAATTTTAGGTGACGCACCATCAAGTTTTTATAACCTGGTTTCTTACGCTGAAAAACTAAAAGACTTCACCACTTGCCGCAAAGTTGAGGCTGAGGCTCAAAAGATCATTTTAAACGCACGTAGCTTAACCGTAAGCCGTGGTGACTTAGTTTTCAATGCACAGACAGCCTTTGCAGAAATAAGCACAGAGCAGAGCACTGAGAGCCTTTTTCATATTCATGAAGCTGCCGCGAATACTTTCGTTGAAATGCACGAAAAAATGACAGCCATGGTTGCAGGTAAAACCATGATCAAGGGAATTCAAACCGGTATCTATGATCTAGATAAAAAATTAGGTGATGTCGAGCCAGGTTGTCTGATGGTCATCGCTGCACGTCCTGCTATGGGTAAAACCACAATGCTCCAGGTGATTGCCAGCAATGTTGCAATATTTCAGCAAAAGCCAGTTTTAATTATGTCTGGTGAAATGCCGAAAGAGCAGATTGCGATGCGCATGTGTTGTGCTGCTGGTCCCGCAGATATCAGCAAGGTTCGTAATGCGCCACACACATTACCGGCAGAAGAATTTACAGCTTATACCAATGCAGTAGCGCTGCTTAAAAATGTGCCGATGCAGATCAATGATACATCGCGTCCATCCATCGCCAATATTCGTGAATCGGTACGAAAAATTAAACATCAGTACGGTTCTGTCGGTGCTGTGTTTATTGATTATTTGCAGATCATGAAAACCACAAAAGCATTTGCCCGGGAAGATTTAAAGATTGCTTATTTCACTGGTGAGCTTAAAGCGATGGCCAAAGAATTTGATTGCGTCGTGGTTCTTCTATCTCAGCTTAACCGTGAACTTGAGAAACGTCCTAATAAACGCCCAGTGATGTCGGATCTACGTGAGTCTGGTGCCATTGAGCAAGACGCGGATCAAATCCTATTTTTGTACCGAGATGAAATCTACAACAAGGAATCCAAGTACCAGGGTATTGCTGAGGCGATTTTAGGTAAAAACCGACATGGTGAAATTGGCACATCGTACATGCATTCTCAATTGAAGTACTGCCAGTTCTCGAATTTGGATAGTCAGGCAATTGAGCAACTGCAAGGCTTAGGAGGTGGGGTGTGAAGGAATTCAACTTAATGCTCGGTGACTGCCTTGAACGCATGAAAGAAATCAAAAGCGGCACCGTGGATATGATTCTTTGTGATTTGCCATACGGAACTACTCAATGCAAATGGGATGTGATTATCCCGTTTGAACAATTATGGGCAGAATATAATCGAGTAATTAAAGAAGACGGGGCGATAGTTTTATTTGGCGCTGAGCCTTTTTCAAGCCACCTAAGATTGTCTAATTTACAGCATTTTAAATACGACATTATTTGGGACAAAGTGAAGGGTGTGGGTTTTTTGAATGCAAAAAAACAACCACTGCGTAACCATGAAATAGTCAGCGTTTTTTATAAAAAGCAGTGCACATATAATCCGCAAAAAACAACAGGTCATAACCTGAAAAAATCATCACGAGGCAAGCATCTGCAGACGGATGTTTATGGCCAAATGAAAAATGACTATGTGTATTCATCGAGTGAGCGGTACCCACGATCTATACAGGTATTCTCAACAGATACGCAAAACTCATCCTTTCACCCAACACAAAAGCCAGTTGCTCTTTGTGAATACTTGATTCGCACCTACACCAATGAAGGTGAAACCGTACTTGATAACACAATGGGTAGCGGTACCACTGGTGTTGCTTGTGTAAATACAGGTCGTCATTTCATAGGAATTGAGCAAGAAGAAAAATATTTTCTAGTGGCTCAAGAGCGAATTGCTTTAGCTGGTGCCGAAAAAGATCGTCAGCCTGACTTATTCGGAGGTGTGGCATGAACCTATCAAAACAAGAATTCTTAAACGTGGGTGAATCAGCCAAATACATTCAAGACAAACGCAAATTGCGTGCAGAGCTTGAAACTGAAATGGCTAAGTTTCTGGCAAGGGGTGGAGTGGTTCACTCGGTCAATAAAGCGAAATCTGATTTGCCAGTAAAGCCAAAAATGTTTAGTCAGCCAAAACAACGAGCTCGTCAGATTGAAGACCAGGCTTCGATTGTTGATGTGAAGAAAATTGCTGAATGGTGTAAGGCGCGTAAAGGTCGCGGTAAAGAATTATGCAAAGAGCTGAAAGTGGCGCATGCATTCATATCGCAAATAACAAATCAAACCAGACCGTGTTCAAAACAGCGTTATACGGAAATTGTTAGCGCAATGGCGGTTGTAGAGATGAAGGAGCGCAAGGCATGAATTTAATCGAAAAATTGGGATTGGAAAAGTGTAAGCAGATTGTGGATGGGGCGCCTAAGACAGCAACTGATGTGATTCTTGATGGCAGTCAAGTTTTTTACGGTTCAGGTTTGATTGCATTACGAGGGGCGGAGCAGTTTTTTAAACTCCATAGTATCCGCACCGCAATTGCTGACCACGACCACACAGACCATTGCACCGACATCCGTAATCACATTAGTCCGTTGACAGAGGTGATTGAGCGATGAGTGAGTTAATACAAGAGTTTGAAAAAACAACAACGTTTAAATATTTCTACTCAACACTTTTGGAGTTTGATGAGTCGTTAAATTGCTATGTAGCTACAGAAAAATGGCGAAACAAAGAAGCAGAATTGCTCACTGCGGCTTGGTGGATGTTCCAGGAGCGGCAAGCCACCATTAACCAGCTAAACAGTGTACTGAATGAGCGCACCAAAGAATGGATTCAGGCAATTGAGTGTGGCACTTACTTTGAGAATGTGGCTAAGCCATTGAGAGTGAAAAATGATGCACTGCAAAAGCGGATTGATGAGGCTTTATTCGAAATGCAACAACTCTCTCTAATGTTGAGTAAGGACATTGATGGCTATGAAGACCCTGCTCAAATATGCCAGTCGGAAGGCGTTGATATGGGTGTGAGGATTTTGGAAAAAGCCCTGCGAGGTGGGTCATGAAAGCAATAAAAATACCTTGTGAACACGACTTGCTAAGCAAGAATCACAATGTCTGGGTAGATGCCGTGATGCGCTGCAAAGGTGGTAGTCCGTACTGTGGTGCTGATGGGTATTGTCATGCTGATGGAAAGTGCTTTGCGGACCAAGAGCTCACAAGAGAGCAGGCTATTTTAGAAGTAGATCGTTTGGCTCAGGAACTTCACCAGGCTAAGCAGGAAAATGAAAAGCTAAGAACATCTTCTGAAAGTTTAATTAATCAACTTGAATTTGCATTAGAGCAAAACAAGAAAAACGGAAAATCGGAGCGAGTTTTTGCAATTCGATACTGCATTTCTGAGATTAAAAAAACTTTGCGAGGTGAGTCATGACCTTAATAAAAATCACTCTAATTCAAATGTTGGTGCTTATTCTTATCAGTTTTGGCGCATTGATTGATGGCGAAATGTTTTGGTCATGTTTTGCTGGGTTGTATGCAATTCCCTATGTGCTAATTCTTATTCATTTTGCGCCTTATTTTCTGCGAGGTGAGCATGAATAAACACAAAGTGAAACTAAGCATAGCTCAGCACAACAAGATTTTTAAATATCGCAAAGTTAAGTTTTTGACTTACTACGAAATCATTGATGATCCTCAAAACAGGGATATTGAGATGTATCAATACATGCGATTACCTGTACGCATTATAGCTTTCCTGCTATCCCCACTAGCAATCTTGATTGGTGGTGTGCCTGCAATGATTAACGTAGCTAAAGAGTGTTTAAGTAATAAAGACGTGGGTGCAGACACAGTTAATAAGCACTGGTTTTATAAGCAGCTGCGAGGTGGTAATGACATCAATCTCACTCGCTGAATATCACAAACAGTATGGCGGTGGTCGTAAGACTGCCACCAAGCGCAACAAATTTAACGCACAGCGCATAGAAAAGGACGGAATGACCTTTGATAGCCAAAAGGAATACAAACGCTATATCGAGCTTACAGCGCAAATGCAGAGAGGGGAAATTCAGGATTTAAAGTGTCAGGTCAAATTTGAGTTGGCACCTAAAGTAAAGATTGCAGGTGAAAAGAGGGCTAAACCTGCACTTCGATATTTTGCAGATTTCACATACCTGAAGGATGAACAGTTAATCGTTGAGGATGTGAAGTCGATAGCGACAAGAAAATTGCCAAGTTTTAGAAACAAGAAACACTTGATGAAAACAGTACACGGTATAGACGTTAGAGAGATTTAAGGGGAATAGGGATGAATGCGATGGTGTGTAATAAAATGGATTGGTCTAAGCGTTCAGCTCACCAGTGGCTTGAACAGTATGGATTGTGGGTAAGGTCGGTAAAAATTGGGGTGGTGTCTGCAAATCCACTTGCAAACTTGATTGATAAAAATGACGTTACCCGGGTGAGAGCAAGTAAAACTTCAATGCCTTGTGAAATTAACGATGTTGAGGGGGTGCAGGTTAGTCAGTTGCTTGCAAAGATGCATGGTGATAGTCGAGAGTATTTGTCTGAACGTGCATGGTTCTTAATCCTTAAATTTGAGAATGATTGGTCGGATCAATCTATTGCAAATGCCCATGGTTGTAGTAGAGCAAAAGTACGTGCCGAAGTTGAGAAAGGTTTGGCGTATCTTGATGGAAAAATAGAAGTTTTAAGTGATTGACTTGGCAGCCATGATTGTGTAAATTTAGTGTATGGTGGCAAGTTATTATGATTTGCACCGATTAAAAATAAGCTCATCGAAAGGTGGGCTTTTTTGTTGCCTGTAGAAAGCCAATCTACAGAACATGCCATCGAGTAAAAAACTCAGAATAGGGTGTGGCATCCCGACCTAAAAGGAATGAAAGCAAGTGAAGCAGACCGTGCATGTAAGGTGTGTGTGATTGCGAGTAGCGGTAGATCAGTTGCCGAGCTGATTAATATCGAAACTAAAGGCAGGGTGTGGCAGATCACCACATCCTTTTTAAGCGCCATTAGCTCAGTTGGATAGAGCATTTGAGTTCTAATCAATAGGTCGCCAGTTCGAATCTGGCATGGCGCTCCAGATTTCAAACCTTTCGAATTCGAAACCTTTAAAACTACAATTTTCGGACTCGATTTTGGGTAACTAAACGTGTGCTTATAGTCATAAAAAGACATTCACCCTGCTGACGGTACCTTCACAAATGAAGGGACCATATCGAGCAGATGAACGGAATGGTGAGCTTTTTTAATATTTAATAAATCATTAATTAAGTTTTCCTAATAGTGTGATTAAATTAACATTATTTTTGATTTTGGTACATTATGCCACTGAAAATTATTTGATTAGTGTACAAAATAGCAAACAGAAACTGCTGTAGTTTCTGAATGACCTTTCAAGGTCTTTAGTTTTCAAGCCCATATCATCTTTCCTTGAGTGGGCTTTTTTTTATCAGGAGAAAAAAATGCTCCAATTGCTAATGTGTTTATTTAGCCTTCATGGTGCAACTGAAGTTGAATACACGGCTAATGATGAAGAAATCAAAGTGTGTCGTGATTGCTTGAAAGAAGTTAAATAGTCTCCAACTTGCCGGACGTATACCAAGTCTCAAGCTCGAGCTTATTTCACTCCACGTGAAGAAGAAAGCATTCAGAGCTGGAGTGATAGTCAAGAATGGTTTGAACGCGAACTTGATGAATCGTTTGAATCAAAACGTATAGGTAAATGGTGTGCACTGATTGTTGCTATCTGCATGCTGATTACGCTTTGGATATTCAAAGTTAATTAGTAGGGTCTCCATGACAGATCGTGTACAAGCTAAAAATAAACCTAAATTCCTATTTTAGTTTATTTAACAATATGCACATCTAGCTATGATTTACTAAGTTTACTATTTTTATCATTGAAGAATAGAGGTGTGTATGAGTTGCAAACATAGACTTGAAGAAGTTACCGCCTTAAATAATGAAGGCGATGAGGTTGTTGTAAAAAGAATTTATGAACCCAAACCTAGTAGAAATTTGAATTCAAATATTGGTGGGGATATATATCGACCCTCCAACCAAATTATTGTTGATGGGCAAGTCATAAGATTAACTTTAGATAATTGCTTTATTCACCCAAAGAATAAAAAAATATATTCGATCTGATGTACAAGTTATTGTTTGAACCACCTTCGGGTGGTTTTTTAATGGGTGCTATTTATGGATGCAAACGATTACTTTTGGAAAACAAAAAAACGTCCACCTAAGACAAAACCACGCACAAAGCCATTACCCAAAGCAAAAGAAAAATACTTAGAAGCTGAAGAAACCCTATTTCAAGAATTAGAAGAAGGTTTGATTGGCTATGAGCGTAAGTTTCAATTTGAACCAACCAAAAATTGGCGGTTCGATTTTTATATTGTAAAGCTGAGGCTTCTTATTGAAATCGCGGGTAGTCCATGGTCAGTTGGTCGTGGTGGAAGAAAGATAGCAAATGCATTTTGTAAATATGATGTTGCTGAAGAAATGGGTTATAGGCATATACGCTTTGAACCGTGTCATATTGAATCAGGTTATGTCATTCAGTGGATTCAAAGTCAGTTAGAGAGATTAGACAATGGACCAGATTAGACCATTTCCACCGACTGATTTAATTGATCAGGCAGAGGAAGAAGAAGCTATTCGATTGGCACCCGCCGTAGATCTAAAAGAATGGGTAGTAAAAAACTGGCTGACCATTGGTGGCGAACTTCATAACCCGGATCACGATCATATTGCTGAGCTATTGCATGACAATGAAGAATTCCTTGCATTTGCTTGGGCATCATCTGCCGCCGTAGCTAAAAAACGTATGGTGCTTGGTCAATGTGAAAAGGTGATGTTTAACCAGGGCGGATGGAAGAAAGCACGTCAGGAACAGCAGATGCGTGACTGGTTTGGCTTTGTTCCTCAGTACTTAATCACTGTAGATGCTGCATTTTGTGAGCAAACATCTGACCGTGAATTCTGCCGTTTGATTGAACATGAGCTTTATCACATTGGCGTTGAGCGTGATGCAGATGGTGAAATCATTTATAGCGACCATACAGGTCTGCCTAAACACTATTTGGCTGGCCATGATGTGGAAGTGTTCTTTGGTGAAACTAAACGATGGGGTGCAGATGAGTCTGTAAAACGACTTTTGGAAATTGCCAAGAATGCGCCGTTCGTATCAGAAACTAATATTGCTGCGTGTTGTGGGAACTGTGTGATTGGGTAGAGTTAAGTAGCTCTTTTTTACTTATTTAGGTGGACGTAGGTGGACGGATATTGAATTATGGCAGCCTTAAAAAAAGAAGTGAAACTCTTTATAGTTCGGTCACTTGCCATATTTAACACACCAACTGAAACAGTGGAGCTCGTCCACCAAGAATATGGTGTACAGGTCACAAAGCAGCAATGTGAAAAATATGATCCGACTAAACGCTCAGGTGAAAACCTTAGTGAAGAACTTAAAATGGATTTCGAAAAAACACGTGATATGTTTTTGAGCAAGCCTGAAAACATACCTATCGCAAATAAATCAGTTCGACTAGGCCATTACCAGAAGCTTTTGGATCGAACTAAGAACGCCGTAATGTCACTCAAAATCCTTGAGCAAGCTGCAAAAGACATGGGTGGACAATTTACCAATAAACAAGAAATAACTGGTGCAGGCGGTGGACCACTACAAACAACGACTGTTCAAGCAACTCAAGAGCAAGTTAATGAAGCTGTGAGGAAAGCCCAAGAGGAATACTAAATGGATCTGCAGACACAGGTTGAAAAAAAGCTGTGTGAAGATGAGCATTTATATTTCACTCGGCGCTTCTTTAAGCCTCGTATGGGCTTTAAGTTCATGGTTAATTGGCATCATGAGTATGTGGCTTGGCTGATTGACCAAGTTGTGCAGCAAAAGATTCCAAACTTAGTAATTAACGTTCCCCCGGGTGCAGGCAAGACCGAACTTACAACAAACCTATTGGCTCGTGGTTTGGCACTTAATCCTCGTTCGCGTTTTTTGTATTTATCATTTTCCCAATCTTTGGTTGAGGATGTATCAAGCACAGCACGAAACATTGTGAAGTCAGAAGACTTTCAGCGCATGTGGCCTGTTGATATCTCAAAAAGTACAGATGCAAAAGCATCATGGAAAACAACTGTAGAAGGGTATGAGGCAGGGCATGTTTACTCGGCTTCGATGGGTGGGCAGGTTACGGGTCGTCGTGCGGGTACATTGGATGACAAAGGTTTTACTGGTGCCATCGTTCTTGATGACCCCTTAAAGCCCGAGGAAGCGTTTAGTAAGAATGCACGTGATAACGCCAATCGGAAGATTCTTAATACGGTCAATTCACGTAAGGCTACTTCTGATACTCCAATTATCATGATCATGCAGCGCTTACATTCTGAAGATCCAACTAATTTTGTTATGACCGGCAATTTACCGGGTGACTGGGAGTGTGTGTCTATTCCGGCATTAATTGATGATGAATACATTCAAACTTTGCCAGAACATATTCAAAAGTTAGTACCACGTGATGTGGAGCGTGACGATCTGGGCCGTCAATCATACTGGCCTAAGAAAGAAACGCTTAAATCACTTTTACAGCTCGAAAAAGGTGGTCAAGACAAAACAGGTGCAACAGTAAGCCGGTATACATTTTCAAGCCAATACATGCAAAAACCTAAGCGATTAGGTGGGGATCTGGTTAAGTCGGAATGGTTTGGTTTATTTGATGAATTGCCGGATCTTCAATGGCGTGCAGTATTTGCAGATACAGCGCAAAAAACCAAAGAACATAACGATTATTCAGTGTTTATTTTGGTTGGTCTTGGCGTAGATGGAAAACTCTACATCATTGACTTGCTGCGTGGTAAATGGGAAGCCCCTGAACTTAATAGGCAAGCTAAAGCATTTCTGGATAAGCATAAAGCGTTTGATTGGCATACCAAGCCTATTCGATACATGAAAGTAGAGGACAAGGCATCTGGAACACAGCTTATTCAAACACTGGCAAAAGAATCTGAAATCCCAGTAATTCCAATCCAACGCAATATCGATAAATTGACACGCTGGATGGATGCAACCCCACACATTGAAAACAATTATGAGGAACATCCCGAAGATCGTTTTGTAATGGTCCCAAGGAATGCGCCATGGAGGTCTGCTTACTTTGAAGAGGTTGAATCATTGAATGCGCAAATGACGCATGACCATGATGACCAATTCGACCCAACAGCAGATGCAATCATGGAAGCAAAAATGATGATGAATTACAGCCCACCTGCGGCATAGGTTTTTATATGGCAAAGAAAGATAAACGGCAAAATGAAAAGCCTGCCTCAGCTGGATTGTCTTCACATCAGGCTGAGCATGTTTTAATAAATTATTTAACCAAAATGCCTGATGGTGATGAGGTTCTACGTAAAGCAGGGGTAACCCGAGCAAGACTTAAAGTCATGATGTATGACGATGAGATTTATCAGGCTATCGAAAAGCGTCAGGACAAGCTTGAAAGCGCACCTTGGCGTATTGAGCCTGCCGATCGATCAGAGTCAAAGATACTTGAGGAGCACTTGCGAGACTGGTGGTCAGAGATTCTATTGGGTGCTCAAAATGCGCGCTGGTATGGTTATTCAGTTCTTGAGGCTGTCTACAGTAAACCTGAAGATCCAATTCTGCACATCGAAGGCGACACGATTACACCATTCGTTGGGTTTAAGTGGATTGGTGAAAAGCCGATGCAGTGGTATGAACCTAAGAACGACGGTCGTTTGATGTTGTTGGCGAATTACAATGGCGGACGTACGGATACTGAAACGGATCAGCGCTTTAAGCATTTCCTGACACGCTGTAAATCCACCTTTGAAAACCCGTATGGAGAGGCTCTCTTAAGCCGTTTGTATTGGGTATGGTTCTTTAAATCAGCAGGTTTTAAATTCTGGGCTAAATTCGTTGAAAAGTTTGGCATGCCGATGCTAGTTGGTAAAACTGTAGGCAAGACCACTGATATGCGCGATGCATTGTTACAGGCTCATGCAAGCTCAGTGATTGCTTTAAGTGGTACCGATGAAGTTAAGATCGAAGGTGCAGGGAATGGTAACGGAAATAGTAGCTCTACATTTGAAACTTTCGATAAGAATTTAGAACGCCGTATTCAGAAGGTTATTTTAGGTCAAACGCTGACAAGCGGAACTGATGGATCTGGCTCGCGTGCTTTAGGTGAAGTTCACCTAGAAGTACAAAACTCTAAATACAAAGCTGATATCCGAATGATCATGCCGACCATTCAGGCCATTCTAAATGCATTATGTGATTTGAATGGGTGGCAGCGTCATCGAATTATCATTGGTGAAGAGAAGTCACTTGAGCCTGAAAAAGCTGATCGTGATGTTAAGTTGAAAAATGCAGGGGCAAATCTTACTCCGCAATATTTTCAGCGTGAGTACGGGTTACAGGATGGGGATATTGCAGAGGTTCAGCAATTACCGGTTAGTACTCAATTTACAGCTTTACCTAAAACAGTATTCAACTTTAAGGCATCTGCCAACAAGTTATCTGCAGCACAGCAAGAAGTTGAAGAATTAACGGATGGCCAAGATGATTTGCAGCTCTTAAATCAAGATCAAGTAAAGCAATTGATTACTGAATCTGATAGTCCTGAAGCTCTGATATTTAACTTATCGCAATTAATACCAAGTGCAACTCAATCGCAATTCACAGCGAATTTAGATCAGGCTTTGTATGCTGCTGACGTTCTGGGATATGCAATGGCGAAGGATGGGCAGTGATGAGTGAAATATGCGAGTCATGCCGACGTGGCTTTAATGGCCGTAATGGTAATGGATATAGCCCATGCGGTTGCAAGAAAATTGCCGTGATTGGTGTTCAAAAGCCAAGTCTAAAAATGTTGGTGAGTGCTCTATGCCATGCTTTATCAAGCCCGCCTAAGAAACCATGAGGTGGATATGCAACCAGTCACATTTCTTGAAGCCCTAGAATACGCTCACAATAAAAAGATCGTGCTACCAGATGAGTTTTACTCAATGGATCTAAAGACTAGGCAGATGGCAACTACGGTTAGCTTCCTATCAAGTCTTGAGCAGATTGAAACAGTCATTAAGGCTGTGAATAAATCCATTGCCGACGGTGGCACCTTTAAGGATTTTCAGAAGTTAATTGAAGAATCTGAAATCATTCTGCCTAAGCATTACCTGGATAATGTATTTCGTACCAATATTCAAAGTGCGTACGGTCATGGTCGATGGCAACAGCAGCAACGGAATAAGGCCAAGCGATCTTATCTGATGTACTCGGCGATCAATGATAGTCGGGTGCGTCCCAGTCATTTGGCTCTAAATCGAATTGTATTGCCGATTGATCATCCGTTTTGGTTGACACATTATCCTCCAACGGGTTTTCGCTGTAGATGCACATGCTTGGCCTTAACCGAGAAACAGGCGTTGAAATACAGTATTACGCCAGATGACAAGTTGCCTGAAGTTGCTGAAGCTCTGGACTGGAGTTCACATCCACTGCAATTTGGTGAGTTAGAAATATTGGTCGATAAAAAGATCAGTGCTTCATCGTTAGACATGGAATATTTGCTTGAGCAAAAACAGGTCATTAAAGCTGAATGGACTGCATCAAAAAAACTAACAAGCCTATTTGCTCCAATGGATGATAAAAGTCGGGATCTATTCGATACAGTGGCCAATACGGTTATTCCGCTTGATCCAAAGATCAGACCAAGTGCGATTCGAACATTTTTAGATTATGTTCAAGGCAATGATTCAGCATTAACTGGCTATCTCAATTCAGCTACAAGCTCGCTGGCTGATGATGTGCTTAAGCGGTGGCTGAGTAGCGACATGGCAACGATTCAAGCTGTGGCAAGTAATACGGTTTCAACCGTGGTGGGCAATGCTTCACTGGCTTTAGCTGCAACGCTTGAAGTAGGTAAAGTTGTCACATTGGATGCGCCGTTATTAATGGCTGGTAGTGGTTCAAATATCGTGATTCAGATTGAGAATGCTAAAGGTTTAGGTATTGATCTTGAAAAGCTCAATGCTGGGCAAGGTGTGTTGTTTGAAATTGGACTGTCGTTTGAAGTTGTCTCAGTTGAGATGGTGGAAGGGCAGATGGTTTATACATTGAAGGCATTAATTAACTAAGTTTTAAGAAGTGAATCTAGACCGTCCTTATAGGGCGGTTTTTTTATGGAGCATGAAAAATGCCAGATCCAAATGAAGAACGGCTGAAGTATTTATTTAATGCCTCAGCGATTGAGGTACCCAAAGCCGAAGAAGGTCAGAAACGAAAATTCAAAGGCACTGCTTATGCTGGTGGCCGTGTAGATGGGCACTGGTACTGGGGGCGTTCTGGTGTGGTGTTTGATCTTGATGGAATTGAGATTGATCAGCCAACGGCCTTACTTGAAGAGCACTTTGGTTCAAGTCGAATCGGCGTTGTTCAAGCGGTAGATACAAACGGAAAAATTGATGTGTCAGGCGATTTTCTTACAAATGCGAAAGCACAGGAAATCGTTCAAGACTCTGATGATGGTTTTCCATTCCAGATGTCGATGATGATTGATCCAGGATCTATTGAGGAAGTATCACAAGGGAAGACAGTTATTGTGAATGGTCAATCCTTTGAAGGGCCAATCACTGTATTCCGTCAAAATCGTATTCGTGAATTTACGATCTGTTCAACAGGTGCTGATCGTAACACATCAATTAAAGCCTTCTCAGGCAAAGCCAATCCAAACCCAACCAAAGAGGACACAGACGTGACCGAATTAGAAAAAGCACAACAGGCCAAAGAGCAGGCAGAACGTGAACGCGATGATGCACTTGCTGAACTGAAGAAGTTCAAAGCACAAAAGCGTACTGATGATATCGCTGCATTAGAAGCTGAACTTAAAACACAGTTTAGCGCTGACGATAAAACCGCATATACGAATATGGATGATTCGATTTTTGAGTTTACAGCCAAGCAACTTCGCCAATTCTCTGCAGGTAGCCAACAACCACCGGCTGGACAGCAACAACAACCAGTACCGAGTATGAATCCAGCATATGCACACTTATTCAGTCACCAAGCAAATGGTGGTCAAGGTGGGCAAGCTCCACAAGGATCAGCTTTGGATCAGGCATTCGCCAAATTTGCGGCAGCTCAGGAGTCTAAATAATGGGAACAATTACTCAAACCATTACCACTAATCAATTGGTGGTAGGTGATGGTATTCGAACTGAAAATGCCAAAGTAAAAACAGCAACTGCATACAAACGTGGAGATCTGCTCAACGTTGGTGCCAACAACGTGGCTGATCATCCGGTAGTGACTGAAGGTGTGATTGGTGATTGGAATACGATTGCTGTGTCAGATTTCACTGCAGAGCAATCTACATATCACGCCAACAATAACTTAGAGATGCCGATCTATGTGCAGGGTCCATTTGATATTGAGGTAGTTACTGTGAACGGAACACCGTTAACTACTGCTCAATATGATGCAGTACGTGCACAGGCATTAAAAAACAAAATCGAACTTCGTAAGGTCGTGGGGAACTAAGACATGAGTCAAACTTTTACATTTCAAAATGCACCAGTTGAATTACTGGATGTACCGCAGCTGGTGCTACTGACCGATACCACTCAAAAGGTGGATACCTGGTTGATGGATCGCTTTTTCCCTCAGCGTGTTTCGTACACTAAAAAGGAAGTTCCAGTTGGTGAGCTGAATACAGCAACTCCACTTGCGCCGTTTGTTACTCCGACTGCAGCTGGTCGTCAAATTAAAGTGGGTGAGTCTGGCAATGTGAAATTCGTGAAGCCTGCCTACCTAAAACCGATGATGACGGTTATGCCAAGTGAAGTGCAAAACACTGCTCTTATCGCACGTTTACGTCAGTTTGGAGTGATTGCGACCGGTTCAAATCGTTTATCTGATGCAGACCTGTTGCTTATCGATCAGGCGCAAAAGGCTCTCTATCTGCGCCAATCAATTGAAAACCGAAAGCTATTAATTGCGCGTGATGTACTTCTCTACGGTAAAACGACCTTTGCTTCAGCAGACTTCCCAATGTATGAAGTGGATTATGAGCGTAACCCTGCTTGTAACTTTGCGCCGTTGATCAAGTGGGGTCAAGCCAACGCTACGCCTGTTAAAGATATTCAAGCCATGATTGACTTGTCTATTGAGCACTCAGGCACATCGCCTATTATGGCTTTGACCACATCTAAGGTGTACAACACGCTGATTAAAGATCCTGAGTTTAAAGAGAAATTCATTGCGCCATATGCGGGTATTAGCGTTCCGTTGACTCCAACTTTCGACCAAGCTGATAAGCCTCAATTCCGTGGCACAGTGGATAACATTGAAATCTGGACGTATGACGTTAAGCACAGCATGGAAGGTGTTGCGGAACGTTTTATTCCTGAAGATTTCTTTGGTTTGGTTTCTGATGCAAATGGCTGGATTGCACATTGTGCGCTTCAAAACGTTGAAGCATTTGGCCAGGCATTAGAATTCTATTTAAGCCAATGGCAAGAAAAGAATCCTTCAAGCATTCAATTGTTAGCTGAATCATCTCCACTGGCTGTTCCTAATAACAAGAACGGTTTAGTGGGCGGTCGTGGTTTCGTTTAAGGAGAACTAAATGCCAAAGTACATTGCAAAACAGTCGATCGGACATTTTCGTCCAGGTCAGGAAATTAAAGGGCTTGAAGATAACCAACTTCAGGCCCTTTTAGCATCTGGGGCTATTGAAGAATATCAAGAGCCTGAAGAACCTAAGGCAGATGGTAACGCCGCACGTTTAGCCGAGCTTGAAAAGGCAAATGCTGAGCTGACAGCAGCAAATAAAACCTTAACTGAAGCCAATCAGGCCGCAGTTGCTGACAAGGCCAAATCTGATCAAGAGGTTGCTGATCTGAAGGCTAAGGTGGCTGAGCTTGAAAAGGTGAAACCTGCTGCAAAACCTAAAGCAGATCCAAAGTCTGCTGACGAAACCAAGTAGGTGATCTATGTATGCGACTGAAGCAGATTTGGTCGCACGATTTGGTGATGAGATTGAAAATCTAAAAACGATGCTTCCTTCTCAGTCCTCAGTAACTGATGCAATTCAGGATGCGACAGAGGAAATTAATGGCCACATCGGTGGTCGTTATCCTTTGCCGCTACCCAATGTGCCAAGTAATTTAAAGCGTATGGCGTGTGACATTGCGCGTTATCGCCTTTACTTCCAGCAGCCGACAGAAGAAGTTCGACAGCGATATGAGGATGCGATTGCATTCTTAAAACGTGTGGCTGACAACAAAGCACATTTGCAGATTCAGTTACCTGAAACAAACCAGATCGTGGATGACCAACCTAAAGGACGACCTTCAACGGCGCCAGTCGGTACTTCATATACCGGTGGTGTATTTGGAGATTCTGTCCTGGACCAGATGCCCAGCTTGAAGTGAGGTGCTTATGGCTTTTGCAATAACCATTCAGGCAGATAGTTCACCTATTGAAGCAGTGCTTAAGCAATTGGGTAGCTTTGACTCATTAAAGGCTCAGTTATTTGATGAGATTGGTGCTGGGTTGGTGAATAGTATTCAGCATCGGTTTTTAACCGGCACTGGTGTGGATGGTAACCCGTGGAAGATTTCATGGCGTGCACGCATGCAAGGTGGCGAGACGCTGCGTGATACTGGCCGTCTAATGAATTCCTACACACACAATGTACTTTCAAGTGGTGTGGAAGTGGGCACTGATGTTGCGTACGCACCACATCTGCATTACGGCGCAACAATCCTACCCAAGAATGGCCAATACATCACTTTTGCAGTGGGTGGCCAATATCGGAAAGTTAAGCAATCCATTATTCCACCTCGGACTCAACTCGGTCTTGATGCGGAAGATGAAGTTATGGTTTTGGATATTGTCGGGAGTTTTATAGATGAGCACCTTCTTCGCGGTGCGTGATGAGATTGCAGAAAAACTGAAAGAGATTCCAGAATTTCTAAAGATCTATACGCCGTTGAATTCAGTCAGTGTAACTGAGATGTCGCAGGTCACGCCGTCGGCACATGTCAATTTTGTCCGTATAGATAAGAAAGCCAGTGCAGGTCGTGGAAGTATCAACCAGATCGGTCAGCAATGGGCGGTTACGGTGGCATGTCGCAATGCTCAATCTCAAATGACCGATGGACGTGCTGTAAGTGATGAAGCGGGGTTTTTGACTGAGAAGGTGATTCAACTGCTTTCCGGTTGGCAGCCTCAAGCATCACGTACGGCGCTGGAATTTATCTCAGTTCGGGATGGCTATAGTCCAGGCTTTGCATACATCACTATTATTTTTGAATCACAAAAATTCATTTAGGAGCCAGTCATGGCAAAACAATACAAGGCAACTCAGCCTGTCGGTCGCTTTAAAAAGGGCGATGTCGTTGGCGGACTGGACGATGCTCAAATTAAAAAATTAGTGGCAGATGGCGTGATTCAGGAAGTACCTGAAGCTAAAGCCGCTGCTCCAGCCAAGAAAACCACAGGGGATGAAAAGTAATGGCTAAAGAATATATCTCGTTGCAGGGTAAATTCTATTTATCCAAGCTAACCAATGGTATTGCTGGCGCTATGCGCCATCTGGGCAACGTGCCTGATTTTGAACTTGAGATTGGTGCAGATGTTATTGAGCATCAAGAGTCAACATCAGGCAATCGCACAACTGACTTTACGATGGTAAATACAACTTCTGTGAATTTCTCCGGAACACTTGAAGAAGTAGACAAAGACAATCTGGAGTACATCGTATCTGGTACCAACTCTGAAGTTGTAAGCAAAGCGATTGCTGATGAATCATTGGGTACTGTGGTTGCTGGTCAGGAAATCCAATTAAAGGGCTACAACTTATCAGAAGTGACCTTTAAGGACTCTACTAGCGGTACACCAAAGACACTTACGGATGATCAGTACACCGTAGATGCTAAGTTTGGCACTGTGATCTTCCATGATGTAGCAGACCTCACGATGCCGATCCTAGCTACCTATACAACAGGTGCTGTAACACATACCACTTTGGCAAATAACTTCAATGAAGAATATGAGTTGTTCTTTAAAGGGGTGAACACGGCAAATGGTAAGCACATGGCTGTGCGCTTATGGCGAACTAAAAAGTCACCTGAAACTACTTTCCCATTAATTCATGAAGAATTAGGTCAGTATGAAATCTCTGGTCAGGCCTTATCTGATGTGGGTAAAGAAACAGACCCAACACTTGGCTTGTATGGTCATATCGTAACGATTCCGGCAGCGACAGCACCGTAACCCACACAGGCACAAAGAACTCCACAGGCGCTATGCGTCTTTTTTTGTGCCTGTTTTTTAGATTCTTTTCATTTGCATTAAGCGATTAATGAAAACGAAAGGGATTTTTCCCACCACTTAATTAAACCGTCCTTATTGGGCGGTTTTTTTATGCCTGTTTTCAGGCAAACCACTGGCTAGGCTGATCCCCGAAAAGAAGATGGTCGTTTCGACTATTCATTGCATCTTCTTGCCAGTGTTTCTTTTTTAATGAGTAGTCGGAGCATATCAATGAATGCAATCGTAAAAATTGAAAATCAAACTCCATTTATTGAAGTTGAATTAAATGGAAAAGTTCAGCTCGGCGTGAACGCTCGTGACCTACATAAGATGCTGGAGAGTAAGCAGGACTTTTCAACATGGATTAAGCGCAGAATCTCCCAGTGCGGATTTGAAGATGGCTTTGATTACGTTCGCCTCCACCAAAAAATGGAAGCCAATAACGCCACTCTGATTGAATACATTATCTCAGTAGATATGACCAAGCACCTCGGAATGATGGAGCGCAATAAAAAAGGTCACGAGATCCGCAAATACTACATCGAGCAAGAGGAATTAGCCCGTCAACTCAAAGATGGGCTACAGGTGCGAATTGGTAAGCTTTCAGCACAACTTGATCTGATTACGCAATCCTTGTCAGGTGCAGCAAGCTTCCTATCAATTCATGGCAAGCAAACAAAACCAGCCATGCTTAAAGAATTGGATGATCTGATCAAAGAAGCGCAACCAAGCCTAGACTTTGAAGATGATCAATAAATAAAACCCTTCTGGATTTCAAATCTGAAAGGGAAAACCAACGCCACCTTCGGGTGGTTTTTTGAGATTCCACCATGAATGATTTTTTCTTAGCAACAAATCGAAGTGTCAGAGTCAATGACATCGAAGTGCGTCAGATCCAGATAAAAGACTTCGATACCTGGGCAATGCATGCTGAGTCGTTAAAGAACTTCATCAAAGACCAAAATCATTCAGATGAGATTTTGACAGGTCTATTTAAAGCTCATGGTGTGCAGGTCATTTCGACCATGGCATGTGTCACTGATCTGAATAATGAATCACTGGTAGAGCTTGCTGCTGATGAGCAAGGATTTAAAGATCTGCTTAAAGCGGTGCTTCTGGTCAATCAGACCTATTTCAAATATGAAAAGCCAAAACATACAGCGAAGAAACAAGCCATAGAATCCACTTGGTTCGACTCATTTCAGTACTTAATCAGTGCCGGCCATCGTCACGAAGATATTATGAATATGACTTACGGGGCATTTGATCAGTACTTAAAATCAGCCCAAAAAGACCATAAAAACAAACTGCAGTATTTATCGAGTGTGATCCGGTCAGCCCATCATGCCAATACTAAAGAATTTAAAAAGTTCTTTGAGGGGCTGAAGGAATAAGATGCAGGTGACTTTTACCAAATGATTAGATATTCTTTGCAAAAACAAAGGGTAAAATTCATGAAAAATATATTTTTAGTGATTATGTTGGCGGTATGTTCATCTGCGTATGCTGTAGATACAAACTCGGTTCGTGGTAGCACTAGTTTTGTAGAGCGAGGATCATCATATAGTCAAATGCTTGATGTACTAGGCAATCCAGAATCTTCATACAATCATGTTATTCATGATCGCAATGGATGGCCACATAAGGCAACATCTTATATTTATCATGTTGATGGCGAAAAATATACGATTACAGTTGTAGATGGGCAGATATATAAAATTAATTGGGAGCGCTGAGTGTGAGCACAGTTGAATGCATTTCATGCGGACATGTAGGGTCAGCAAAAACCAAAGGTAGTTTCTTTGTAACTATCATCTTGCTTTTTATTGGGATTCTTCCAGGTATTATTTATGAAATTTGGCGGAGATCGGGTGGTAAAGTTTGTAGTGCTTGCGGTAGTCAAAATGTAAGGCTTTATGTACCTACACCAAGAACAGCACAGCAACCAATTAATCACATTCAGCAGGCCGAACCAATTAGAACCCACAATAAAACTAAATTGGTGGCTGAGGATGCCTACTCATATAATGCAGGCGTAAGGCTTAATCAAGAAGATCAAAGTGAAAATTCTGAATTCAAAGAATGTCCATTTTGCGCAGAACAGATAAAGATTGCTGCAATTAAGTGCAAGCACTGTGGATCTATGGTGGAAGACGCACCCTAAAAGCTATCAAAACCAAATCTAAACCCGCTATATGCGGGTTTTTTAATGCTTAAAATTCAGAGGTCAGCATGGCTGGAAAAAATTTAACTTTCAAGCTGGTGATGGATGCAGATACCAAGGGATTTGATGCTGGTACCAAGGCATCAAAAGACAATTGGGAGTCATTCATATCGGTATTAAAGAAAGAATCGGAAGAACTAAAGAAAACTTCTGCAGATGCATCAAAAGCAATTGGCAATATCGTTCCTGATGAACTGAATAAAAATACAAAAGCGGCCAAAGATGGTCTTGCTGCATTATCGAGTGCCGCTGAAAATGCCGGAGAGACTACCAAGCGTGCTGGTTTTGAAATTGGTGAAGCTATCCCGGGTGATGCTGTCCAGTTGGCAGAGTCGCTGGGTAATAAGTTCTTTACTGCAGCAAAAGAGATCGAGGCCTTGGGTGACAAGTCGACTATTAGTGCCGGCGAACTCCGTGCAATGTCGAGTGCTGGGGAACAGGGACTTAATGCACTAAATCTAGCCTTGAAAGCATCTCAGGCTGAACTTGTTCGACTTCAAAGCACTGATGGTACCTTAAAGGATATTGAAATCGCCAAGCAGCGCGTTTTCAGTATTCAGGATGCGATTAACGAGGCATCTAGCGCGTTTAATTACTATCAGGGTGTTGCTATCAACGCCATGAAAGGTGTCGATAATGCAACCCAGTCAGCAATCAACAAGGTACAGCAATTCAGCTCCGTAGATCTAACCGGTGTAGTGGGAGAGGCTCAGACTGCCAGCCGTGCGATTGAAAGTATGGGAGATGGCGCTACCATTTCCTCAAAAGAATTGGAGCGTGTTGGCCAGCTGGGAACTCAGGCCATTAATTCTCTTCAAAATGAATTACAGCAGGCAAATTTAGAACTTAAGGCCCTTAGCCAGTCATCTAATGATGCTGCTGTGCCACTTAGTAAATTTAATGAAGCTACCGCAAAGGTGAATGCCTTAGAGGACGCATTATCTCTAACAAAGACTGCTTATACGGATTTTCAGACCAAAGCTTCTACAGCAATGGGAAGTGTAAGCAGTAGTACGGACAAGGCATCAAATAGCGCCACACAGGCAGGGCATGCGATTTACGCTGCACTTGGTAAGACTCCGCCCACAGTAATTAATGATGCAATTGCGAACTTAAGTAAAAAGCTTGAGGACTTTAAAGCCAATAGCAAGATGCCAGCTGAGGAAGTTGCCCGGGTAACCAGACTTACCGAACAGGAGATTGCACGTTTAAGAAGTGAATTAGACGGCGTAGATACCTCTGCAAGTAAAGCCAATATGGGGATGGGTGCACTATCCAAAGGGGTAGATGCTACCAAGTTTGCCGTTACGGCACTTACTGGAGCAATGGCAGCCTTAGGCATTGGCTTAGGTATTCGTGAACTGGCTCAAGCAGCAGATTCATATACAAATCTATCGGCGCGCATCAACATTGCAACGAGCGAAGGTGGCAACTTCCAGCAAGCTATGTCCGGTGTGCATCAAATTGCACTCGCTACAAATTCAAGTCTTGATGCTACCGGTAATCTTTTTGCAAAGATCAATGATGCTGGTAAAGAAATGGGAATGACGCAGCAACAAGCGTTAGATCTCACCAGAACAATTAACCAAGCGATTCAGATTGGTGGTGGCTCAGCTCAGGCCAGTGAAGCAGCAATACAGCAATTTATCCAGAGCCTCCAGAGCGGAATTTTAAGGGGAGATGAATTTAACTCCATCATGGAGCAAGCGCCCGGGCTAACCAGTGCTATGGCCAAAGGCCTTGGTGTGACCACTGGCGAACTTCGAAAGATGGCTGAGAATGGGGAGTTAGGCGCTGAACGAGTAATCAAAGCAGTACAAAGCCAAGCCAGTGAGGTCCAAAAAACCTACGATAAATTCCCTTTAACGATCAGCAATGCACTGCAAAAGATCGCAACATCATGGCAGATTTTGATTGGTGAAATGGATCAGGCCAATGGATCGAGTGCAACAGTAGCAAATGCTTTATCAACAATTGCAGATAACCTTGGCATTTTAAAAGTATTCTTTGATGATGTTGCTGCTGGGGTGGGATGGTTTCAAGATCAGTTGTCAGAGATTGATCCATCTACCATTGAGTCTATTAGAAGTACTTTGTCTGCTGTGTATGACACGATTAAAACAGTCATATCCAGTCTTGCTGGAATTGCCCAGACTGCATGGAGTGCTTTCTCATCTACCTTAGATGCTATTGCTCCTTTGTTTAATGCAATTTTGAATGGTAAAGAAGAAGTCAGTGGATTAACCACATTATTTAATGTTTTTAAGATTGCATTAGGTGTAGTTGCTGATGGGGCAACAGGACTAAATATTGCGCTGAAACTACTGCTTGCTGGTGTTCAATTTATTGCAGGGGGTATTTATTCATTAAGCTCCGCCGTACTGGATTTCTTGGGATTTGATGACCTTGCAGCACAGGCTCAAAATGCCTCAGATGCACTATTCAGACAGGCTGAAAAGAATGGTGCTGAAGCAAAAAGATTGGCGCTTGAAAGTAAATCAGCTACCCGTGAAGCTATTAAAGATATTACTCAAACAGAGGCGGAGGCCAATCAGGAAAGGGTAACTAATGCCCAACAAACCCTTGACCAATTAAAAGCCCAGGAGGAAAAACACAAGGCTGACTATAAAGCCATAAGTGACGAGCGTGTTAAGGCAGAGCAACAACTTTTTGATGCGCGTAAATCTGGCAATCAAGCTGCAATTGATTTAGCTGTAAAGGGTCTTACTGACTTAGATGCCAAGGAAAAGGCTTATCAAGCGGAAAGTCAAAAAATTACTGAAGCTAAAATCCAAGCTGCACAAGAGT